>JANQFN010000162.1 GCA_028277825.1 Desulfarculaceae bacterium | reverse complement strand
GCAGTTCGTAGTAGATTTCCAGATCACCGACTTGGGCGCGGGGCATGTAGTTCTCCTTGGGGGCGGGCTATTTTTGGGCTGGGGGCGGGGTGTCCGCCTCGGCCACCTTGATGCGGATGGGCAGCTTCGCCGAGGCGCGGCGGCCGCTGCCCACGTCCTGCACGGTGAGGCGCAGCATGTACTGGCCCGGCGGAGCGCCCTTGAGGTTCAGGGTGACGTTGAGGAAAAACTCGCGGATGAAGTGATGGGACTCCACCTCCTGGCGCAGGAAGTTTTCCTTGCCGAACAACAGGTTGCCCTTCTCATCCAGCAAAGAGGCGTCCATGGAGACCCCGAAGCGGTAGCGGTTGCCCTTGACCCGCTTGACCTCATAGCCCATTGGCTCCAGGTACACGTAGATGGGCTGGCCCTTGCCCGGAAACAGGGGTTTGCCCGGCGGGGCGTGCAGATAGACGTTGTCTTTGCGTGGGGTGTAGATGCCGTAGCCCCGGGCCGGCTCGGCCACCAACAGGGCCCGGGCCAGGGAAAAGCCCATGCGCCGCCACAGGCCCCGGGCTGCCTCGCCGGTGAGGCCGTAGGCCCGCTTGATCTGGCCTTGGCTGGCCGAGGTCTTGGCCAAATCCAGCCACATGGCCGGGCCGCTGACCGGGCCGTCGCTCTGCTCAGCCATTGCCGGCGTGGCCAAAAGCGCGATGCTCAGAAAAATGGCGGCGAATATGCGCAAGGCTGGCGGCTCCTAAAAAAGGGGTCTATCAACCTAGCATGGAGCGCGGGCCCGGCTCAAGATGGCGCATTTGGGACGGTTGGGGGGAAAGGGCGCGGCGCACCTGCCCGGCCGTGTGTTATGCTGTTGGCGATGGGGGGACTCCAATGAAAAAGAAAAGCAAGACGCGCATCATAAAAACTTCGATGGGTGCAGCATTATTCATCGCCAGCGCCTTGATTATTTCGATAATGGCGACCGCAGCATCTTTTGCCGAGGAAGCTCAGGTTACCCCTGGCTATGTTCCCAAGGTCGTATGGACCCGGGGATTTCCCGAAGTCGGGGCTATGAAATACTCAAATCTGGACGTGTACCCCAACGGCGACATAGCGGTGGCTGGTTACACATATGAACTTGATCCCACAAAAAAACTTGCTATGAAAACCCCAAACCTTGCGACGCTGATGAGGTTGGATCCTAGTGGTCAGATATTGTGGAAACAATCATTTCGGAACAAGAATAAGTTAATCAAAATTCGTTGCGTTAAGGTTTTGGAAGACGGAAGCTTGGTAGCAGCGGGAGAGAAGGCATCGCCGGATAAATTATTCCAGGACCGAGCTTGGGCGGTGCGGGTTGGACCCAAAGGAGGCCTGCTTTGGAAAAAGGAGTATGCAGGAAAAAACCCCAGCAGTTTTTCAGCAGTGGATGCCGTGCCGGGGCATGGAATTATCCTGGCCGGGAAAGCCGATGCCAATCTACTTTTCTCTTCGGCCTGGTTGGTTAAACTGGATGAAAGCGGGGAAATTGTTTGGCAAACAGAGATGCGTCTCGGGGTGAGGGCATGGTTCACTACCCTTAGAATACTGCCTTCAGGAGAATTTCTCGCTTCTTTAGTAAATATGCCGCAGCGGAATTCAGATATGCTTTCACGGCTAATTCGATTCGATGCGAAAGGGGTTATGGTTTCGAAGGGAAAAGTTTTGAAGGAATGTGAGTTACAAGATGTGGATTCACTTCTTGTGTCCAGTGGTGGTCTAACGATTGCCTGTGGAAGCTGCAACGACGGCAAACAGTTTTTCAGCCCCGGCGGTCACAAAGATGATCACATTTGGTTAATTACTTTAAACCAAGGGGGGCAAGTTTTGTGGGAAGGGAGACTCGGCCCCTTATATTCAGCATGGGGCGCCAGCCTGGCAGCTTTACCGGACGGAAGGTTAGCCATGGCTGGGACTTATGATAGAGGACCCCCAAAATCAAAGGCGTTCGGGTGGTTGCGCCTTTACGACAAAGAAGGTGAGGTTATGTGGGGGACTCTTTTAGAAGGAGAGCCCGGCGGCATAAACTCACTAGTGTCTACTCATGATGGCCACTTGTTATATTCCGGCTATACGAAAACCGGACCAAAAAGGAAAACCAAAACCACCTTCTGGATTAGTAAGATTAAGCCGTGAAAGGTTTGTAGTTCTCAACTGCTAGCAATCCGGAAATATTTTTTTAAATACTTCCCATTGGTGGATAACGCGCTTCCCTTCGCCGGCCTCGATGTTAACCTTCCAACCCCGCACCTCTTCCGAGGTCTTCTTTCCGGTCTTTTTGACAATGATTTTGCCTTTGTCCGGAGAAAGGGTGATTTGTATGGGACCTTTTTTCCTGAGTTCAGCGATTTCGTCCAGCTTGGTCTGTACATTACCAAGGAATCTCTGGTGCCCTTGCTTGTAGATGCTTACCAAAAAGGCCACCATTATCTTGTCATTTTCCGGGAACTTAAGCCCAGCTTTGGCGAACTTAGCTTCCAGCTTTATCTGGGCCAAATGCAGTATTATCGCCGCCACCTTGGCAGCCCCTTCAGGGGTGTTGAGATATTCAGCCATCTTCTCTTCGGTCATTTGCCGGACTTCTTGCGAGTCCAGCCCGTGAAATTCCTTCCAGGAATCCATGGCGGTGCCCAGTTGGATATTTCCTATTCCCAGATCGTTTGCACGGGCGTTGGTCAGTTTTTCAACCCAGCTCGGAGAAATTATTGCGGGTACTAAATAAGTTCTTTCCTGTTGTTTGCGAGAGTCTTCAGGTAGCAATTTAAGGGACCAACCCAATGCGGGATTGGCCTCACCCGCCACGCCCAGCAGGTCGATCGGATGGGAGAAGCGGCGAAGCAGACCCTCTAACGAAGAGCCCTTGATCCCTTTGGTCAGGGCAACCAGCAGGCCCTTTATCGACAGGAAGTCTTGCAGGATGTCCTTGCCTCGGTAGGTGTTGAACTCGTCTGCGATGGAACCGGCGATGCCCACGGAAAAACATTTGTCTTTTCCAAGTAGATCGCTGGCTTTTTCTATGTGAGCTTTCATCGATTTGATGCGGTCAAAAACCTCGGGGGCATAAGGCGCGGGGTCCGGGTTGTTGACATACCGCTTGAAAAAGAGATCGCAGATCTCCGCGTGGCCCTTGATCATGCTTTTTTGAAAATAGACCGCAGCCAGGCCCAGCTTGTCGCAAAAGGCCTGAATGGCCGCGGCCACCTCCTTACCCAAATCAAAGAGGCCTTGGCCGTCGAATTTGGGCTCGATGTGGGTGTAATGGCTTACCCGGTGGTCGGGCATCAGGACTATGCCGCCTTTCAGCTTAACGTCCGGATCGGGCTCGAATGTGTAGTGGATCTCTCCGATGGATTCGTGGGGTGACATGTGAACCGCCTTTATTTGCCAAAGGTGATTTGCCGGTATTGTCGGCTAAGTCTAGGGGTTAAAAACCGGGGGGTAAAAGGATGTGCTTCACTAAATAATCGCCGCCTGAAAGCCGCCTTTGCGCCGCCTCGGATCGAGGGCTGAAATCACCCCGGAAATCAGGCATCTAGCATGGGCGTCTCAGCCGGTTTTTTCTTGCATTTTCGCGCATTTGTTGGTAGTGTTAGCCAGCCCGTTTTGGGCGGCGAAATATGTGGCTCCGGCATGGGGTGGAGCCGTGGTTTTCAGGCAAATTTCTCACGGATCGGACTAGATGCTACCCACCGACGCGCGCAAGCAGGATGTGCTCATAGAAGAGGAAATCAAGCGCTCATATCTGGACTATGCCATGAGCGTGATCATCGGCCGGGCCCTGCCCGAGGTGCGCGACGGCCTCAAGCCGGTGCACCGGCGCATCCTGTTCGCCATGTACGAACTGAAAAACTCTTTCAACCGGCCCTACAAGAAGTCCGCCCGCGTGGTGGGCGACGTGATCGGCAAGTATCACCCCCACGGCGACACCGCGGTGTATGACGCCCTGGTGCGCATGGCCCAGGACTTCGCCCTGCGCTACACCCTGGTGGACGGCCAGGGCAACTTCGGCTCGGTGGACGGCGACGCGCCGGCGGCCATGCGCTACACCGAGGTGCGCATGGCCAAGCTCGCCTCGGAGTTTTTGGCTGATATTGACAAGGAAACCGTGGAGTTCGTGGACAACTACGACGGTTCCCTGTCCGAGCCGGCCATCATGCCCACCCGGGTGCCCAGCCTTCTTATTAACGGGAGTTCGGGCATCGCCGTGGGCATGGCCACCAACATCCCGCCCCACAACCTGGGCGAGGTGGCCCGGGGGGTGTTGGCCATGCTGGACAAGCCGGACATCACCGCCAAACAGCTTATGAAGCACATCCCGGGTCCGGACTTCCCCACCCGGGGCTTCATCTACGGCACCGACGGCATCGCCGAGGCCTATGAGACCGGCCGGGGCATCATCCGCCTCCGGGCCCGGGCCAACGTGGAGACCAAGGCCCGGGGCAAAAAGAGCGCCATCGTGGTTTCGGAGCTGCCCTATCAGGTGAACAAGGCGCGCATGCTCGAGCGCATTGCCGACCTGGTCAAGGACAAGAAAATAGAGGGCATCACCGACATCCGCGACGAGTCGGACCGCGACGGCATGCGGGTGGTCCTGGAGCTCAAGCGCGACGCCATGCCCGAGGTGGTGATGAACCAGCTCTACAAATTCACCGCCATGCAGACCACCTTCGGCATCAACCTGTTGGCCATCGTCAACAACCGGCCCGAGGTGCTGGGCCTGGCCGACATCCTGCGCCTGTTCATCGAACACCGCCGCGAGATCATTTTAAAGCGCACCGCCTTTGACCTGAAAAAGGCCGAGGCCCGGGCCCACATCCTGGAGGGCCTCAAGATCGCCCTGGACAACCTGGACCGGGTGATCGAACTGATCAGGAAGGCGGCCAGCCCCACCGAGGCCAAGCTGCAGCTCATGGGCGAACTGTCTCTGAGCGACAAGCAGGCCCAGGCCATCTTGGACATGCGTTTGCAGCGCCTCACCGGCCTGGAGCAGGAGAAGATCCTCACCGAGTACCGCGAGGTGATCAAGGAGATCGCCCGGCTAAAGTCCATCCTGGGCTCCGAGGAGCTGGTCAAGGAGATCATCCGTGAAGAGACCAGCGAGCTGGCCGGCGGCTACGGCGACGGGCGCCGCACCGAGATCATGAGCCAGACTTCGGAGATCGACTTGGAAGACATGATCGCCGAGGAGGAGATGGTGGTGACGCTGAGCCACAGCGGCTACATCAAGCGCACCCCGGCCAGCCTCTACCGGGCCCAGCGCCGGGGGGGCAAGGGCAAGCGAGGCATGTCCACCAAGAGCGAGGACTTCGTGGAGAAGCTCTTTGTGGCCTCCACCCACCACTATTTGATGATCTTCACCGACGCCGGCCGCCTGTTCTGGCTGAAAGTGCACGAGCTGCCCCAGGCGGGCCGCGCCTCCAAGGGCAAGGCCATCGTCAACCTGGTCCGGATGTCCAAGAAGGAAAAGGTCAACACCGTCCTGGCGGTCAAGGAGTTCAGCGAGGACCGCCAGGTGATCATGGCCACCGAAAACGGCACCATCAAAAAGACCGGCCTGATGGAGTATTCCCGGCCCCGGCCTGGCGGCATCATCGCCCTGAAGCTGGCCGAGGGCGACCGTTTGGTCTCGGCCCGGCTGTCCGATGGCGAGATGGAGGTCTTCATGGCCACCCAGCAGGGCAAGGCCATCCGTTTCAAGGAGGACCGGGTGCGCTCCATGGGCCGGGTGGCCACCGGCGTCAAGGGCATCGAGCTGGTCGGGGATGACAAAGTGGTGGCCATGGAGGCGGTGGCCGGGGCGCCCACGGTGCTCACCATCACCGAAAACGGCTTTGGCAAGCGCACCCTGTTGGATGAGTACCCCTTGCGCAACCGGGGCGGCAAGGGGGTGATCACCATCAAGACCAGCGAGCGCAACGGCCAGGTGGTGGCCGCCTTGGTGGTGGAGGACTCCGACGAGGTGATGTTCATCTCCGACCAGGGCCAGATCATCCGGGTGGAGGTCAGCGACATCTCCATCATCGGCCGCAACACCCAGGGGGTCACCCTGTTCGACCTCAACGACGGCGAACGCCTGGCCGCGGTGGCCAAGGTGGCCGAGAAGGAAGAGAACAACGGCAACGGCAACGGCGATGCGGCCCCCGGGGCCGGGACAGAGGCCGGCGGTGACTAGTTCGCCGGTCCAGGCAGCGGTGATCGGGGCCGGGGCCTGGGGCACCGCCCTGGCCCAGCAGTTGGCCGTCTCCGGCCAGACTGTGAAGATCTGGGCCTATGAGCCCGAGGTGGCCGCGGCCATCAATGAGCAACATGAAAACACCGTGTTCCTGCCCGGCGCCGTCCTGCACCAGGACTTAAGCGCCTCCAACGACTTGGCCCAGGTCCTGGCCGGGGCCCAGCTAGTGATCCTGGTGATGCCCAGCCACGTCTACCGAGCGGTGCTGGCTGGTGCCGCCGAGCACCTCCCTGCCGAGGCGGTGATGGTTTCGGGCTCCAAGGGCATCGAGGCTGACACCGGCTACACCATGTGCGAGGTGGCCCAGGACGTGCTCGCCAAGACCTTCCACCGCCGCCTGGCCGCCCTGTCCGGCCCCAGCTTCGCCAAGGAGGTGGCCGCCGGCGCGCCCACCGCGGTGACCGTGGCCAGCCGGGAGCCGGCCGCGGCCCAACTGGCCCAGCGGGCCTTTGCCGGTCCTCTGTTCCGGGTCTACACCAGCCCGGACCTGGTGGGGGTGGAACTGGGCGGGGCGGTGTAGAACCCCCTGGCCATCGCCGCGGGCATGGTGGCCGGCCTGGAGTTGGGCCACAACGCCATGGCGGCCATGATCACCCGGGGCCTGGCCGAGATGACCCGGCTGTCTTTGGCCAAGGGCGGCCAGATGGCCACCATGGCCGGCCTGGCCGGCCTGGGCGACCTGGTGCTCACCTGCACCGGGAGCTTAAGCCGCAACCGCACCGTGGGCTTTCGCTTGGCCCGGGGCGAGGGCATCGACGATATAACCGCTTCCATGCGCCAGGTGGCCGAGGGGGTCAAAAACACCAGCACCGTCCTGGCTCTGGCCCAAAGCCTGGGCGTGGAGATGCCCATCATCGAGGCGGTCAAGGCGGTGCTCCATGAGGGCAAGGCCCCCATCGAGGCCTTGCACGAACTGATGGGCCGCGAACTGAAGCCCGAGACCTACACCTAGCCGGCCGGCTCAACCAACTTCTTTGGGAATGGCGGGAATTATTAAAGGCCGAGGATTTGCTAAACCCAGTCCTTGATCTTGTTGCCCTCGCCGTCCTCAAACTCCCCCACCGCGATATAGAGCAGGTCTATGAGGAACCAGATAACGAAGCCGCCGATGGTGAAGAGTTGAACCTTGGCGGTCTTGGTCTTTCCCACATAGAAACGGTGAACGCCGAACACGCCCAGGCCCAGGCACAAGAGCAAGGCAGTCAGCCTCTTGCATGAGCTGACCGGCTCCCCCCGCGTCAAGCCACCATGGCCCGGGTGGCTTTCCGCCGGTTCCGCGCCTCTGGTCCATGACCGCGCCTTGGTCAAAACCCCTGGCTCGATCAAGACCCTATAGGCGCGTATGGGCTTGGGGGCGTCCTTGACGCTCATCTCCCCCAGGTATTCATAGGCCAAGGGAAGCTTGTCTTCTATCTGGTCGTAGGCGGTGCGCGAGATGCAGATTCCCCCGGGGTCGGCCAAGGCCTCCAGGCGGGCCGCGATATTCACGCCGTCGCCGTAAATGCGCTCGCCTTCGGCAACAATGTCTCCCAAGTTTATGCCGATGCGGAACTCCATCCTGCGCTTGCTGGGCAGCTTGGCGTTTCTGGCCTTAAGCTCCTTCTGAACGGCGGTGGCCGCCTGCACGGCGTCCACCACGCTGGCGAACTCGGCCAACAGGTTGTCGCCGGGCGAGTCCACCACGCGGCCGCGATGCTGTTGAATCAGCAGGGTCATGACCTCCCGGTAGACCTTGATGGCCCTGATGGTGGCCATCTCGTCGTCGCGCATCAGGCGGCCGTAACCCTGTACATCGGCGCTGAAGATCGCGGCCAGCCTTCGCTCCAGATTTTGATCGGTCATGGCCTCCCCCGGGTAAACCTCGGGCAGGGTGCCTCAATTAGATAGATTGTTGCAGACATCGGGGCCAAAAGATGAGAGAACATAGCACAGGCCGTGTCCATAGTAGGGTCTTGGGTTTCTGTTTGTCAGCCAGGCGGCCAAGCGCAGCACCGCCTGAGCGCAAATATCATAGCACAGTCAGGGGTTTCACATGGGGTGCCGTACTGTCTACAAAATTATTGGCTTGGGCCTGACGGTCCTGTTTTTGGCCGCCTTGGCCTCCTG
The DNA here is from genome assembly GCA_028277825.1 of Desulfarculaceae bacterium. Lineage (GTDB taxonomy): Bacteria > Desulfobacterota > Desulfarculia > Desulfarculales > Desulfarculaceae > Desulfoferula. Next base: position 7,860 of record JANQFN010000162.1, on the reverse strand, counting down.
CGCCGCCCGCGAGGCCAAGCAGGACCGCCAGACCGAGGTGGTGTTGGTCTCGGCCGGCTTCAACATGAAGATGGCCGACACCCCGGCCAAGCTGGCCCACTTGAAGACCCTGCCCCAGCGGACGATCTTCAAGCACAAAAAGGACGGCCGCATTCTGTATTTCTACGCCGACGCGGGGGGCTGCAAGTGCCTGTGCTACGGGGATAGGGCCGACTACCAGCGCTTCAACAACCTGGCCTGGAACCGGGAGCAGAGCGCCGGCGACGCCAAGATGGAGGCCATCTCCATGAATGAGAACGTCTTCATCGATAATGATCTCTGGGGTCCCTGGTACTAATATTAATTTTCCCTACAGACCCTTCGTTACGGCTTCGCCAGCCACCGCTATGCTGTGTTGCTGGCATCGCTCCGACCTCGGCGTAGCAATAACTACGCCTCCGGCCGGAGCTTGCCAGACGCCTTGCCTAGCGGCGGCTGGCTGTGCCGGTCAAACCCTCTTTTTTGTACGGCAAAAACTAAGATTTCTAAAAAAATCCCCGTAAAAAAGGGGCAAACTATTGTCTGTCTTGATGGGTTATTTGCCCCGGCTGAGGCATTGGGCCAAGCGCTGGGAGAAGCGCTGGCAGAGGCTGTGCAGTTCGGGTTCCCCGCAGAGGTTCAGAGCGGCATCGCTTTCCAGGCCCGGGGTGTCGTCGCCGCTGGCCGTGGTCCCTGCCGGAACTACGGCAACATCCGTCCGGCCCTCCAGGGACTGGGCGGTGCACCAGGGCGGCACCATCAGACGCACGATCTGGGTCGGCTTTTCCGGTTCGGTCTGGCCCCAGTCGGTGGCCAGGGCGGCCCACAGGGATTCCAGCTTGGCCCCGTCCAGGAAGGAGCAGAGCCGGGCGGGGCAGCCGCCGGGACGGGGCCGCGTCCGGCACTGCAGGACGGCGCCCTGTACGCAACGCTCCAAGCGGGTCTCGGCGGCGGCGGCCAGGGCCGGGGGCTGGTCGGCGAACAGGTATAAGGCCAGGATCAGTCCCAGGCCGCCGATGACCGCCCAAAAGGATCGGTTTTTGGTAAAGGGTCTCATTAATGGCGTCTCCGCTACCTGGGTCAGGAGGAAAGGGGGCCCAAACCCTGTCTTCATTCACTCATATATCTACATTTTAGTCGGAAATTAAATTCCGAGGCAAACTCCTCTGCTTCCCCACCCCTGCCGGGTGCCAAGACCGGGCACAAAAAGGCCCACCCCAAAGCATTCGCAACTGCCTGCCCCTCTGGTTGCGAGATACTATGAAGTGGGCCCAAACACAATTGGTCCAGAATATTGACAACAAGCAAAGGCAGTTTACTTATAAAATGCCGCAATGAGCCAAGGGAAGCCAGAAGACAAATAGTTTTTAAATAGCGCAAAACTATTTATCGATAGACGGAACACCTAGGGTGCTATGAGGGATTATTTTTCGGGGAGCTGCTGCAAATAGTTGGTTAAATTGACTTTAGTCCCTTTAAGCCCCAGCTTCTTGCGGATGTTTTGGCGGTGGAAGGCCACGGCGTTCTCAGACACCGACATGAGATCGGCCACTTCCGCGTTGGCCAGCCCCTTGCGGATCAGGGTGGCCACTTCCATTTCCCGGGGGGTGAGCCCGTATAATTTGGAAGAGAGTTTCTGGGCATAGGGCGAGACCACCTCGTCCAGGGCCGAGGCGATGATGTCCAGGAGGGTTTTTTGTTCGCCGGTCAGCCCGCTGACCCGCAGGCGGTCGATGAAGGGGCTTATGATGCGGCCGGCGCTGGCGGCGATGTTGGTCTCCAGGTCCTGTCTTTCCTTGTCGCGGTGGTCCAGCAAGACAGTGAGGGCGGTGTTGGTGTCCTCCAGTTCGCGGGTGCGCTCTTTGACCCTCTGCTCCAGTTCCTCGTGGGCCCGGCGCAGCTCCTCCTCCACCTGCTTGCGTTCGCTCACGTCCTCGATCAACACGATGAAATGTTTGGGTTCGCCCGAATCCGACTGCACCGTGGAGACGTTGACCACCGCCCACATGGTGGAGCCGTCCGCGCGAAGGTAGCGCTTTTCGGTCCGATAGTGGTCCAGTTCGCCGGCCTGTAATTGCTTCCACAATTCGACCGTGGCCATGTCATCGGGGTGGGTGACCTTGTTGACCTTCAACTTCCACAAGTCCTGCTCGGGATACCCGAACAGTTCGAACACCTTGCGGTTGCCCCATCTGATGTCTCCGTGCAGTCCACCGTAGATGATGCCGATGGGGGCCTGTTCAAAGGTGCTGCGAAAGCGCTCTTCGTTTTCCTTGAGGGCGGCCAGGGCCTGATTTTGTTGGGTGATGTCGGTGACCACCACGGTGAATCCGTTCAGGAAGCCGGCCTCGTCCCGCTTGTAGTCCCAATCCACCCGGATATCGAAACTGCTGCCGTCCTTTTTCAGGTTGGTGGAAAAATAGGGCTCCGGCGTGGGCTGGGAAGCTACCAATTGCTGGAAATATTTCTCCAGCTTAGTGCGGTTGTCCGCCTCGGCGGGAAAATCATAAATGCAACGGCCCACCAGCTCCCCTTCCTGGTAACCGTACATTCGGTTGTGGGCCGCGTTGCTGAAGGTTATGCCGCCCTGCAGGTCCAGCTCGGCCACGCCGTGGGGCAGGGTCTGCACCAATTGCTTGTATCGCTGTTCGCTCTGCATCAGCGCCTTTTGGCTCTCCACCCGGCTGCTGACGTCAATGGCAAAGCCCAGGATGCAGCGCTCCCCTTCCAGCTCGATGACCTCGCCGGACCAGAGCACCACCAGCTTGTGACCGCCGCGGCTGCGGAAGGAGAGCAGGGTCTGCTGAATGGGCCCGCTGGTTTCCAGGGCCTGGATCAACAAGGCCCGGTCCGGCGGGGACCACCAAATGCCCAACTCCAGAGAACTCTTGCCAAGTATCTGGCCCTGCCGGTAACCCAGGGTGCGGCAAAAGGCTTCATTGACTTGCACGAATACCCCATCAGAGGCCCGCGTAATGGTCATCATGACCGGGCTGGAGTTGAAGATGCGGCGGAATCTCAGCTCGCTACGCTGCAGCGCCTGGCTTATCTGTTGGAGCTGTTGGTTTTGGTCTTGGCTCATTGGCTCCTGATCCCCCAGAAGACCGGGCCGGAGAGGCCGCCCGTGGGCCCATCATGCCAAACCCGGGCCGCCGGTGCAAATACCCCGTTGCCGGCCCGGGGCGCATCTGCTTCCCCTTGCGCCCATAAGAAACCCGGCCTGGTTAAAGGCCGGGCCGTTGGCGTTATCTTGATAAGCGTCTGGGGCCGTGTCCTCAGGCCCTCTTCTTGCGCCGGCGGCGCAGCCAGGCCACACCGGCCAGGCCGGGACCCAGGAGCAGGATGGTGGCCGGCTCGGGGACCCCGGAGTCCGGGGTGGAAAAGCCCACGTTGCCGATGCCGCCCGAGGTGCCCAGGCCCACGGTGATCTGGCTGATTTCGTAGCCCAACTGGGCCGCGGTCACCGGGTCGATCTCCACGATGGAGCCGTCGCCGAAGCCGCTGCCGCCCAGGTTGACCAGGTTGAACTGGCTGTACTGTCCGCCGGTGCCAGTGAAGCCGATGTAGGAGTTGTAGCCGTTTTCGATGTCCACCAGGGTGGTGGAGAACTCGGTGATGGGCCGGGTGAAGGCGAAGGTCAACAGGCCGCCGCGGCGTTCGTCGTCCGGATCGTTGGTGTCGCCGTCCTCGGAGATGATCAACAGATTGCCCAGGTTGGGGGTGTAGAGGTCGGTGTCACCGCCGGTGGGATTGGAGGAATCGAAGATCATGGCGATGTCGTAATTGCCGTGGGAGTCCACTCCCACGGTGAAATAGTCGGAGAACTGGTCTTCAATTATATCTCCGGCCACTAGGGGGTTGCCCAACTGGTCGGTGTTGAAGTCGATATCGATGTTATCGGCCAGCGCGGCGCCGCTGAGGGCCAGCACCAGGACAAAGCCCAAAGCCAGGGCCAATATGCCTTTAAATTTCACCGTCACTTCCTCTTCCCCTTGTTAAAGGGATCTGCAAATCGCTCTTGTTCTTACATTATTAAGGTAACACCCACCAAAAGCATAGGCAAGGGGGGCCAGGAGATAATAAGGTGTCTGCCCGGTGCCGGGGAGCTTGGCTCAGGCCCCCAGGGGATGCACCTCCACGGTGAGGTGGGAGATGCGGCAATGGCCGGCCAGGAGCTTCTTGTAGTATTCCGGCTCCCGGGGCCGGGCCGCGGCCAAAGAGACGATGGCCCCCAGATGCCCCGGGCCCAGGCGCCACAGATGCAGGTCGGTCACCCGGGTACCCTCCAGAGCGTCCAGGGTGCCCTTGATGGTCTCGGCCAACTGGGGCTGGCTGTTCATGTCCAACAGCACCCGGCCGCTGTCCCCGATCAGGCGCCAGGCCCAGCGGGCGATCACCACCGAGCCCACCAGGCCCATCAGCGGATCCATCCAGGCCCAGCCCAAGAACTTGCCGGTGACCAGGGCCAGGATGGCCAACAGCGAGGTGAGGGCGTCGGCCACCACGTGCAGATAGGCGGACTTGAGGTTGTGGTCCGCGTGGTGATCATGGCCGTGATCGTGGTCGTGCTCATGCTCGTGGCTGTGCTCTTCCTTGAGCAGCCAGGCGCTGACCAGGTTGACCGCCAGGCCGACGCAGGCAACCAGGATGGCCTGGTTGAAGGCGATGGCCACCGGCGAGATGAGGCGCATAAAGGACTCGTAGCCCATGAACACCGCTATTAAGGCCAATAAAAGAGCGCTGGCGAAGCCGGCTAGCTCGCCCACCTTGCCGGTGCCAAAGGAGAAGCGCGGGTCGCTGGCGTGGCGGCGAGCCAGCCAGTAGCCCAGGGCGGTGATGGACAGGGCGGCGGCGTGGGAGGCCATGTGCCAGCCGTCGGCCAAAAGGGCCATGGAGCCAAAGACCAAGCCGGCGGCCACCTCCACCACCATCATCACCGCGGTGAGGGCGATGACCAGACGGGTGCGCCGCTCGTGGCGGGCCTGGGAAGCGCCCAAAAAGTCGTGGGCGTGGCAATAGGGTTCTATGGCTCGGGGGTTCACGGCTGCTGTCTACTTGCTGAACTTGTTGAAGATGTCCACCACCTCGCCGATGATCTCGGCTTCGTGGTCCTGCTGCTGGATGGCGTTGGCCACGCAGCCTTTGAGGTGGTCCTCCAGGATCATGGCGCCCAGAGAGCGCAGGGCACCCTGGGCCGCGGCCGTTTGCTTGAGGACCTGCATGCAGTCGCGGTCCTCCTCCACCATCTTTTTGAGCCCGCGCACCTGACCTTCGATGCGGTTGATGCGGGCTATGAGCTTGGGATGATCGTCGCCGCACAGCGCCACGGGAGCCTCCTTGAGCTTGGCTGATACATATAGGGGGTATATGTATATAATGGGAGGCGGGGGTTGTCAAGGGGACCAGGCATGGCAGGACCCAACTGATCAGCACTTATCTGAAAATTAGGTCACAGCATTAGATATAATTTACGGCAAGGGGTGCCCGGAGTCGGGAAAATGGAGTTCAGTTTGAGGGGGCCTTTTGAGCGGCATGAAACGGCGCATGTTTTTGAAGATTTCTCTGGGCCTGGCCGGAGCCGCGGCGGCGGCGGTCGGGGTTTGGTCATCGGCCGTGGTGTATCTGGAAAAACGATCCTACCAAAAAAGCCGCAAATACCGTTTGCCCCCGCGCGAGGGGAAAAAAGACCCCAAAATTCTGGTTCTGTGCTTCTCCCGCTCCGGGGCCACCGAACTGATGGCACGCAAAATGGCGCTTGATCTGGGCGCCGACCTGATCAAGCTCAAGGCGCCGGCCTACCGGCTGGGCTATTTGGGCTGGGTCAATGCCATGTGGGATGTCTATTCCCGGGCCAAGGCCAAGATCAGCCCCGGCAGGCTCAATCTGGCCCAATACAACCTGGTGCTTCTGGGCACGCCCATCTGGCTGTATAAGCTCTCCCCGCCCCTGTGGACCTTTGTGCGGGGCAACGACTTCCGCGGTAGGCGGGTGGTCTTGTTCCACACCTACAACAGCAATTTCAGCGAAGAAGAAATCGATAAATTCAAAAAAACCATCGTGGAGCGGGGCGGGAAATATGTGGACCACGTCTACATCTTGCGCAACCGCATCCTGGACCAGATCAGCAGCCAAGAGCTGGTGGCCCGGGCCGGCATGATAGTGCGGGAGAGAAAAAAGGTGTGGTTGGGCCGGAATTGGGGTGGAGTGTTGAAACAAGAGGAAGGGCGGGACGTTTGAAATCAACCAGGGGCCGACCCGGGAATGGGATGGTTTGGTGGGCCTCTGGTGTTTGCGGCACCCAAGTGGTTGCGCTGTTTGGGTCACCCCCGCAATAAAGTGACGTTAATTTATTCTCTCTTAGTTATTATTCCTCTCTGCACCAATGTTTTTATGAGAGATCCTAGAGGGATGATTTCTTGGTTTCCTATGTCGACAAGTAAAATTAACTCTCTGTTCACTGAACGGTTTCCCCTATAATACTCATCCCATATATTTATCCGGAATTCTATGTTTCTGAACCTATAGAGAACATTCGGCATTAGGGTGTCAAATTTTACTTCAGTATTGATAAGTCTTGAGCTTATTATGTAGTGGTCACCAGGAAGCTTATAAATATCTCTCAAGTTTACTTTATAGGCTATCCTTCTAATGCTTTCTTCATATGCAATATCACTTAACCTTGCAAATGTTTCCCTCAAATTATTAACCACTAGAGGGTCAATCAATATTCTTGGGACAATATCTTTGTCAATATTATGAGGATAAATTTTAAAACCTGACCCAAAAAATTCACCACCATCATCTCGGGAAAAAGGCATCTCTCTTTTGTTGAATTCTTCTTCAAAAAGTAAAGGCCAATTATTTTTCAGAAGAATTGGATCGTTTCCTCTTTTCTTATCTGATATCCTAGGATAGAATATACACTCCAAGCTGTCTACATAGTCTAATACGTCTGCGGAATTATCACTGGCTTTACTCTCAACAAATTCTAAAAAATATTCGTCATCAAAGAAGGCAGGGAATGAAAGGTGAAATTCATCGTTTATGACTGCGACAATATTATTTAGGCTAGAAGCCGAAAAAATGTTAAAGCCTTGAAGAATGCTCAAAGGAGGTGAAACGTCTTCTAGCTTCACACCATCAAACCCTAGCGGAACCACCTTGATGCCGCGGGAGTAAGCATAACCAGACTCAAAGTATATCCAACTACTTTTTACGCTAGCAGGTGTCAACCATACAAACATAAGCTTACAATTAATTAAAGCATCTTCAATTTCCCTTAACCAGCTTTTACCGAAAGGAATACTAGCCCCGTCGCTGGACAAAAATATTTGTACGGCATTACCGGTTTCTGAAATAATATGATCCTTTATAGGCTTAATCCTATCCATGTCTAGCGAAGAGTGGCTAAAAAAAATCGTCGGCTTCAAAACATCTCCCCCGTATAAACATGACCGCGTTCATGGGTATCACCGGTTTAGTCAACCATAAAAAGTAAACCGAAAGCAACCGATTTGAACTAAAGCTTTAGCAGTATACGGATATAGATGTCCCTAAAATCCAACTTGCCTTATCGCCTTCCCCTTTACTCCCCACCCCCGCCTGCTCCACAATTTAGCCAGGAGCAGGGGCCTGCCCTCGGGCCTTGCCCCGGCACCCAAAAAATGTTTTAGTAAAGGCAATCAAGCGGTTGACAACAGGCGGCGAATGCTTACCTTATTGTAGGCCATTATGAATTCCCTACAATCGTAAGAGGTTTATATATATGCGTTTTGACAAATTCACCCTCAAGAGCCAGGAGGTCCTGCAAGAGGCCATGTCCCTGGCCGACCAGCACGGCAA
>JANQFN010000142.1 GCA_028277825.1 Desulfarculaceae bacterium | reverse complement strand
CAATGCCGAGTTGGGGGCGGAGCACTCCCTGAATTTCGAGCTGGGCTATGACCAGACGCTGCCTTACAACAGCATGTTCAGCATCACCGGCTTTTACATCGATGTGAAGGACTACATCGAGCGCATCGGCGACGACATCTACCGCAACTGGGATAATTATGTGTTCGCAGGCGTCGAACTGACCGCCCAGACCCGCCCTATTCGCCAACTCTGGCTGGCGGCCAGCCTCTCCTACATGCACAGCGAGGACAAGTCCGAAAACACTGAAAAGGACGAGCTGCAATACCGGCCCACCTGGAAGTGGGTTTTGGAGGGCAAATACTCCTGGGACTTCGGCCTGTCCTTGTACGCCTCCTGGCTGGGCATCAACGGCCAGTATTACTATTCGCGCAACACGCCTTTACAAAAAGCCGAGCTGGGCAACTACAACCTGATCAACTTCAAAGTCAACCAGAAGCTGTTCAAAGACATGATCGATCTGTACGTGGGAGTGGACAACCTCTTTGACAAGAACTACGAGGACGCCTACGGCTTCCCCGCGCCGGGCCGCTACATCTACGTGGGCCTGGACTTCTACTTCTAGAAAGCTCCTCGAAAATGCCTACTTATCCGGGCGGGCGTCTGGCCAAAAGAGCTGGCGCCCGCCCGCTTTGTAATCGGCGATGATCTTTTGCCCCCGGGGCGAGGTGAGAAAGTCTATAAAGGCCTGGGCCAGCTTGGCCCTCACCTTGGGGCAACGTTTGGGATTGACCAGAATCACCGAGTAGGGGTTTCTCAGGCTGGGGGTTTGGGTCTTGTGGATCTGCAAGTTGACCTTGCCCACGCTTTTATATTTCAAAAAGGTGCCGATGTCGGTCAGGGTGTAGCCGCCCATCTGCCCGGCCATGGTCAAGGTGGCGCCCATGCCCCGACCGGCCTCCTTGTAGCCCGGCCAGTCAGGCTTGATCCCCGCCTTTTTCCACAGCATCAGTTCCTTGACGTTGGTGCCCGAATTGTCGCCGCGGGAGATGAAAGTGGCCTTGGCTTCGGCGATGCGCGCCAGGGCCTTGACGGCGTCCTCGCACTTGCCCACGCCGGCCGGGTCGCCCGGGGGCCCCACGATGGCGAAATGGTTGTACATCACCGGCACCCGTTTGACTCCATAGCCCTGGGCCACGAAACGCTTTTCCAGACCGGGAGCGTGCACCATGACCAGATCGGCGTCACAGCGCTTACCCAGGGCCAGGGCCTTGCCAGTGCCCACCGGGATGGCGTGCACCGCTACGCCGCTGGCCTTTTCAAAGGGCGGAATGAGTACATCCAACAAGCCGCTGTTCTCGGTGCTGGTGGTGGTGGCCAGGCGCAGCCTGTTGGCGGCCAGGGAACCGGAAGAGACGAACAAGGTCAAACAAATGCAGATCAAAGCGATGGTCTTGGAGCGCATGCGCAGATTTCCTTAGTTTGGGGAAGCAGGTTGTCTTAACTATGTCATTTATGGCCTATGTCAATAGACACATCTAACCGGTTTTCTGCCGGCTTGCCAAGGATTTTTTCAGGAATAAGGAACCGGTCTGAAACCGGGTGCTGAGATTGGCCGGTACCGGGGGGCGGCGGCTTAGCCCGCTTCGCCGCCCTCCAGATGTTTGCGGACCAAGAGATCCAGATGCCAGGTGGCTGCGTCGTCCAGCACCATGATCACCGGGCCGCCCATCTCCCTCAGGTCCAGGGTCTTGAGATATTGCCCGCAACGGCTGCATACCTCCACCCGCAGAGAGGGCTCTGATTCGGCCTTGAGAAAGGAAAAGTCGTCGGGTTCAGCGCTCTCGCAAAAGGGACACTGAATGCGGCGGTAGGGCCACTGGGTCTCGCAAAGGCTGCAATGCAGGCTTCTTTTGCCGCCTTCCGCGGCCAAGACCGCCAGCCGGGGCGCGGAGCCGCACAGGGGACAGTGGCCAAAGCTCCACTCCTCCAGGCCGCCCCTCCGGGCCGCCGCCCGGGCCAGGGCGGTCAGTTGGGGCCGCAGGGCCAGGCGCAACAAAAGGCCCAAAACCGCGGGCGTGACTGCGTACTGCCTGGCCGCTTCTTCCAGAGTTTTGTAATCAGCGGCCAGAATGGCCTTGAACAGCTTGGGCGGGTCGCCGGAGTCTGCGGCCAGGGCCTCGCGCAGGGCCGGCGCCTGCTCGGCTCCACCCTCTTGGACGGCCACCATGTCCACCAGACGTCCATAGAGGCGCCGGGCCGCCTGCCAGTCCAGGTCCAGCTGCGCTGGTTCTAAAAGGGAGCGTCCCTTGGCCAGAGTCTCGGGCGCCAGCGGCGGCAAGGCAGCGTCAGTCAGTTGGAAGTCCGTGGCCGCCTTGACCGTTTCGCTCAGCAGATCTCCCACCCAGGACACCACCTCGGCATAGGCCGGGTTGGCGCTGGCCAGCGTCTCCACCTTGGCGGCAATGTCCTCTAGATCGTGGGCCTGGCTCAAAGGAAACCTCTCACCGGGGAAGTCAAAGCCTAGCAAGAAAGCGATCCGCAGTCCAGATGGACCGGAGGCCCCGCACACCTTACGGAATCCACGGGATGAACGACAGCAAGGGCAAACCAGAACTTATGCCGCCCACAGCCTCCAGCCGCCGCACACCATCGGTCAGGCCGGGCGCAACCGGCTTATTTGAGCTTATCCAGTTCCGCCATCAATTTGCCCAGTTCCGGGCGCTGGTTGATGTCGTGCACGTCGATGTAACGGATGATCCCCTGCTGGTCGATGATGAACAGGGCCCGTTCGGTGGTGCCGTCGCTCCTGAGCACTCCGTATTTTTGAGCCACCGCGCCGTGCGGGTAAAAATCGGCCAGCACCGGAAACCAGACCCCGCTTTTGCCCATGGCCAGGGTCCAGGCGTGCAGGGTGGGGATATTGTCCACCGTGATGCCCAGCAGCACCGCGTCGCGCTGGGCAAACAGGCCCTGGGCCAGGTTGTAGCCCGGCCACTGGTCCGAACACACCGGGGTCCAGGCCGCGGGCACGAAGGAGATCACCACGTTTTTTTTGCCCCGGTATTGGCTAAGGGAGACCTGGTCGCCCTTGACCGCCGGCAGTTCAAAGTCCGGCGCTTTTTGACCCACTTTTACCTTTAGCTGGCTGTCCTTTGGCTTTAGCTGGCCCGGCGAGTAGATGCTTTTTTTTAAGTCCGTGGCTGAGGCAAAACCCGCCAGGGCCAGGCCCGAGGCCAAGCCGGTGGTCAATACAACCACTAGCGCCAAACTTAAGCGTCTCATCCGCTCCTCTCCCAAGTCCTCAGGCAGGAAAGCCGGAAAACACCAGCCAATGGGTTGTGGACAAAGGGCAGGCTGTGATTCCGTCGGGTCGACCGCCCTGCCCTGACGACGGCAGCCTAAACTCAACCCTTGAGGCGGCCATCGGCCAGGGCTATGACCCGGTCGGCCAAGCGCCTGGCCTGATCGCGGGCGTGGCTCACCAAGATGACGCTGCAGCCCTGTTGGGGCAAGCCGCTGATGACCCGCTCGAACACCTCGGCGCTGGCCGGGTCCAAATTGGCAAAGGGCTCATCCAACAAGAGCACCCGGGGCTCCAGCGCCAGGGCGCGGGCCAGGGCCACGCGCTGGCCCTCGCCGCCGGAAAGCCCCCGGGCCCGGCGATGCAAAAAGCCATTCAGACCGGCCTGAGCCAGGGCCTCCCGGGCCCGCTGGCGGCGCTTGCCCTTGTCCTCGCCGCGCAGCTTGAGCCCGTAGGAAACGTTTTTTTCCACGCTGCCTTCGAACAAATAGGCATCCTGGGCCACCAGGGTGATCTCGCGGCGCAAGACAATGTGGTTGCCCGCGCCGCTGATCTCGCTGCCCCGGTAAAACAGCCGGCCCTGGTCCGGAGCGATCAGAAGGGCCAGTATTTTCAGAAGGGTGGTTTTACCCGCGCCGTTGGGCCCCTCGATGGCCGTGATCTCTCCGCCCTGCAGGCTGAGTTCCTCTAGGGCCAGCACCTGGCGGTCCTGGTAACTCTTGACCACCTGCCGCAGCTCGAAAAGGGGCGTTGCCACCGGGCTCACCTCCAGCGGGCCTGCATCTGGTGGGAGGCCAGGTTAACCCCCAGGGCCACGGCCAACAGCACCAGCCCCAGGGCCATGCCCTGGGCGAAGTCACCCTTGGAGGTCTCCAGGGCAATGGCGGTGGTAAAGGTGCGGGTATAGTGCCGGATGTTGCCGCCCACCATGATGGCCGCGCCCACTTCGGTTATCACCCGGCCGAAGCCCGCGGCCAGGGCGGCCAGCACCGCGAAGCGGGCCTCGGACAGCACCGCCCAGGCGGCCTGGGAGCGGGTGGCGCCCAGGGTCAGGGCGGTGGGGGCCACCCGGTGGTCCAGGGTGGTGACCGCGGCGATCACCAGGGCGGTTATCAGGGGAAAGGCCAGCACCGCCTGGGCAATCACCATAGCGCCGGGGGTGTAAAGAAGCTCCAGACCGCCCAGAGGGCCCTGGGCCGAGAGCAGGCCGTATATCACCAGCCCCACCACCACCGTGGGCAAAGCCAGCATGGTGTTGAACAACACCACCAGGGCCTTTTTGCCGAGAAATGAATGTTGGGCGATCAGCAGCCCCAGGGGCACCGCGGCCAGAGCGGCGACGGCCACCGCGCTCAGCGAGACCCGCAAAGACAACCAGGCGATGCCGTACACCTCCGGGTCCAGCCGCCAAAGCAGCTTGAATCCTTGCGCCAGGCCTCCCAGGAAAAAATCCAATTACCGCCTCATGCCCATTTTAAGAACGCTCGATGGTTATCTCTAGGCGCTTGGGGTCCTCGGCCCCCTTTAGCACGCCCAAAAGCCCCAACACCGTTTTGGCCACGATCTCTTGCACAAAGGGTTTGGCTTTGAGTACAGCGCCGTCGGAGACGATGCGCACCTTTAGCTTTTCGCCTTCTGTCGGCTTAGCCACGTTCTCTCCTGTCCCTGTGAACCTATTTGCGCAGGCGGCTCAGTTCCCGGCGCCATTCACTTTTGTATTGCTTGGCAAAGGCCTGGGCCTTTTCATCCAGGGCTTGGTAGCGCTGCATGATTTTGAGCGCCTTGTCGGTGAGCTTCACCGCCCGCCGGCCCTTGTCGCTTCGCTCCACCAGGGAAAACCCCAGGCGCTGTTCCGAGGCCTTGATACGACCCCAGGCGGCGCGATAGCTCATGGAAAGCGCCCGGGCCGCACCGGCCAGGGAGCCGTTTTCTTCCACCGCCTTTAGCAGAGCCATGCGGCCTTCGCCAAACAACACTTCGTCATTTTCCTCGATCCAGAGCTTGTAGTGGATGTTCAACTGCTCCACCTCCCGCGCCCGGCCTCGCTGGGCCGCCGGGCCAGAAAATATCCCTTTGATTGCCAAAGGCCGTTTGTTAAGTCATTATTGACATGACTCCCCTTTAACTGCAATATCCTAAACGCGGTAATGAGTCAAATTTGACTTAAGGAGAACTTCCTGTAATGAAGCCGTTTTTCCAGGTTCAGGACGTGGAGCAGGTGCACGGCTACGCCCGCGCCCTGCCCCCGCTGCCCGCTGAGCGGGTGGGGCTGACCGGGGCCCTGGGCCGCACCCTGGCCGCGGACCTGGAAGCCCCACACGACCTGCCCGGCTTCACCCGGGCCACTATGGACGGCTTCGCCTTGGGCGCCGCCGACACTTTCGGCGCCGGCGAGGGCAGCCCCGTCTACCTGGAGATCGGCGGCGAGGTGCTCATGGGTGCGGCGCCCGCCTTCAGCTTGACCCCGGGCAAATGCGCCCGCATCGGCACCGGCGGCATGTTGCCCGCCGGAGCCGACGCGGTGGTGATGGTGGAGCACAGCCGTCTTTTGGATGAGACCAGCGTGGAGATAACCTCTTCGGTGGCGCCGGGGACCAACACTCTGGGCCCGGCCGACGACGCGGCCATTGGCCAGGTGCTCTTGTCCGCCGGCCAGAGGCTCCGGCCCCAGGACCTGGGCCTTCTGGCCGCCCTGGGCCAAGAGTCCGTGGCCGTGTTCCAGCGGCCTCTGGTGGGCATCCTCTCCACCGGCGACGAGGTGGTGCCGGTCACAAGTGAGCCCGGGCCTGGCCAGGTGCGCGACGTGAACACCTACACTCTGGCGACTCAGGTTGAAATGGCCTGCGGTGTGCCCCGCGCCCTGGGGCTGGTGGATGACTCCGAAGAGGAAATCCGCCGCTTGGTAACCGCTTCCCTGGAGCAAAATCACCTGACTCTGCTTTCCGGCGGCTCCTCGGTGGGCGCGCGAGATTTCACCTCCCAAGTGTTCATGTCTTTTGAAAGCGCCGAGATGCTGGTGCACGGGGTGGCGGTGAGCCCGGGCAAACCCTTTATGTGGGTGCGCGCCGGCGACAAACACCTTTTGGGCCTGCCCGGACAGGTGGCCTCCTGCCTGGTGACCTTTCACCTGCTGGTGGAGCCCATTTTGGAGAGCCTGCAGGGCCGGCCCGCAGAGCCCTTTGCCCGTTTCGCTCGCCTGCCCGCGGTGCTCAGCCGCAACCTGCCCTCGGTGCCCGGCCGCGAGGAATACGTGCGAGTGGCCCTGCAACAAGACAATGACCAGTGGCGGGCAGAGCCCCTTTTCGGCAAGTCGGGACTCTTGACCACCCTCATCCAGGGCCAGGGCCTGGTCAGGGTGCCCAAGGACAGCGAGGGTCTGGACGCCGGCTCGGCGGTTGAAGTATTTGTATTTCCCCAGTAGGTGACAATGAAACGCAATGTCTATCTGCAAATGATGCCCCTGGACCAGGCCCGGGAGACCTTTTTGGAGGCCTTTGATTGGGTCTCCCTGGCCGGCAGCGAAACCATCCCCACTTCCCAGGCCCTGGACCGGGTGACCGCGGCAGCGGTGTTTGCCAGCTATTCCTCCCCGGCCTACCACGCCGCGGCCATGGACGGCATCGCGGTGTTGGCCAGCGACACCTACGGCGCCAGCGAAGAGCACCCCCTGAGCCTACAAGTGGGCGAGCAGGCCCACTTCATCAACACCGGCAACCCCTTGCCCGAGGGCACCAACGCGGTGGTGATGATCGAGCAGGTGCATCAGCCTCAGGAGGGCCTGGTGGAGCTCAGGGCCGCGGCCTTCCCCTGGCAGCACGTGCGCAAGGTGGGCGAGGACATGGTGGCCCAGGAACTCATGTTCGGCCACCACCACAAGCTAAAGGCAGCAGACGTGGCCGCCCTGTTGACCTCTGGGGTGTTCCAGTTGAAAGTGCTCCAGCGGCCCAAGGTGGCCATCATCCCCACCGGCCTGGAGCTGGTGGACTGGCAGCAGGTGCAGGACGACCCGCCGTCGCCGGGGGCCATCATCGAGACCAACTCCCTGCTCCTCGCCGGTCTGGTGACCGAGGCCGGCGGCGAGCCCCAGGTGTGGCCCCGGGTGACCGACGATTTCCAAGAGATCAAGGCGGCCGCGGAACAGGCCCTGGCCTCCGACGCCCACCTGGTGCTTTTAAACGCCGGGGCCTCGGCGGGCAGCAAAGACTTTTCGGTGCACGTGATAAACGACTTGGGCGAAGTGCTGGTGCACGGCATCACAGTGATGCCCGGCAAGCCCAGCATACTGGGCAAGGCCCAGGGCAAGCCTCTGGTGGGCAGCCCGGGCTACCCGGTCTCGGCCTGGGTCTGCTTTGACCAGTTCATCCGTCCGGCCCTGGCGGCTATGGCCGGCCAGCCGGCGCCCCAACGGGAGACCCTGGAGGTCATCCCGGCGCGCAGCCTGGCTTCCAAGCTGGGGCGCGAGGAATTTTTGCGGGTGCATTTGGGCCGGGTGGGCGATCAGGTGGTGGCCACCCCGCTCAAGCGCGGAGCGGGCACCATCACCTCCCTGACCCGTGCCGACGGCCTGCTGCGCGTCCCGGCCGACAGTGAGGGCCTGCCCGAAGGGCAGATCGTCACCGCCGAACTGCTCAGGCCCAGGGAGGCAGTGGAGCAGACCCTGGTGGTGGTGGGCAGCCACGACGTCACCCTGGATCTTCTGGGCGACCACTTAAAGCGCATCAACCCGGGCCTGCATCTCTCCTCCTCCCACCTGGGCTCTCTGGGCGGGCTCATGGCCATCCGCGACGGGCGCTGCCATCTGGGCGGCACCCATCTTTTGGACCCGGACAGCGGCGAGTACAACGTCAGCTACCTGAAACGCTATTTGAAAGACCTGCCGGTGCGCCTGGTCACCCTGGCCCTGCGCCAGCAGGGTCTGATGGTCAGGCCGGGCAATCCCAAGGGCATCGAAAGCTTCCCGGACCTGGCCAAAGACGGCGTGGTCATGGTCAACCGCCAGGCCGGCTCCGGCACCAGGGTGCTTTTGGACTATTACCTGCAAAAACAGGGACTGGATCCCGGCGACATCAGCGGCTATGACCAGGAGGAATACACCCACATGGCCGTGGCGGTGCAGGTCCTGGCCGGCGGCGCCGACGTGGGCCTGGGCATCCTGGCCGCGGCCCGGGCCCTGGGCCTGGATTTCGTGCCGCTGATGGAAGAACGTTATGACCTTTGCATACCCCAGGCCTTCTGGGACGACCCCAGGGTGAAGGCCTTGCGCCAGGTGCTGGCTTCGGATGATTTCAAAGACGAGGTTAGCGCCCTGGGTGGCTATGACGTCACGCCCATGGGCGACATCGCCTGGGAAGGCTAATCGACGTAGTAAGCTTGGCCGCCGCAGGCCAGGCACAAATCGCCTTGGCGCTGGGGGTGGTACTCGCCGCAGGCCGGGCAGAGCACGGTGGGCACTTTGGTCTTGTCTTTGAGCGCGGCCAAGACCTTCACCGGTCGGGCCTTGATAAGCTCGAACCCGCCGTCCAAAATGGCCCTGACCACATCTTCCTTTTCCACCTCGCGGTTCTCCGGACGCCGAAGATACCAGTTGGCCACCAGGGGATGGGCCTCGATGTTCTCCACCGACAGCCAGGCCCGGGCGCCCTCAAGGCTCTCGCGGTCATATAGGGTCAAGGCGAACTTACCCCAGTCCATGACCTGTAAAAAACCGTTGCCCATGGTGCAGGGGGTGAGCATTTGCACCGCGTCGGGCAGGCAGACCACGGTCTCCACCGCGGCGTTGAGATAGGGCACGTCGCCTAAAATCCGCCAGGCGGCGTCCACCATGAAGCCGCCCATGGTGGTGCCCGGCGAGGCGTGTCCGTGGAACTCCTCCATGGCCACCAGATATTCATCCTGGCTCATGCCGCATATGCTGTGGGGAGCGGCCTGGGGGCTCTCCATGGTATCCTCCAATGAATGCTTTGCGCAGTGGCAAGTAGTGGCCAAAGCATAACAGAAAAATCGCTACCACTCACGCAAGGTCGCTGATTATGCACCAGTTTATTGGATTGGATGAGGCCCAGGACTTGATGGCGGGGCGTATCCCTTTGCTGCCACCGGCCACCTTACCCCTGTCCCAACTAGCCGGGCGGGCTTCTGCAACCGAGGGTGTAGCCCAGGTGGCCTCGCCCTCGGTTACCGCCTCCCTGAAAGACGGTTTCGCCGTGCGGGCGGCTGATGTGGCGCAAGCCTCGGAAGGTGCGCCGGTGGCTTTGGAAGTGCTGGGCATGGTGGGCGCCGGCGAAGCGGCACCACAAAAGGTGAGGCCGGGCCAGGCCCTGAAGATAATGACCGGCGCTCCCCTGCCGCCTGGGGCCGACGCAGTGATACCCAGCGAACTCACCAGGGAAAACGGCGGCAAGGTGCTTTGTTTGGACCGAACCCAGGCCGGTTGCAACCTGCTGGCCTTGGGCAGCGATGTGTCTCCCGGACAAGTCGTGGCCCAGAAGGGCCAGCGCCTCACTCCGGCGCGGGTGGGGCTGATGGCCGCCGCCGGTCTGGCCGAGGCCGCGGTTTATCCCCTGCCCCGGGTGGCCCTGTTGGCCACCGGCCGGGAGGTGGTGGCCCCGGGTCAACCCCTGCCCCAAGGTGCCCTGTACGCCAGCAACCTGGTGGGCATCGCCGCTTGGCTGGATCTGCACGGCATGGCCAACCAGAGCCAGGTAGCTGACGACTCCGCCACGGACATTGCCGCCGCGGCCGAGGACTTGCTGGGCGACTGCGACGCCCTGATCACCAGCGGCGGGGCCTGGCAAAGTGAAAGAGACTTGGTGATCAAGACTCTGCAGGGCCTGGGACTGGCGTTGGTGTTCTGGCGGGTGCGCCTGGGGCCGGGCAAGGGCGTGGCCTTTGGTTTGCTGGACGGCAAACCGGTGTTCTGCCTGCCCGGCGGGCCGCCCTCTTGCGAGGCCGCCTTTTTGCAACTGGCCCTGCCAGGGCTCTTGCAAATGGCCGGACACGCCCGGGCGGGCTTTCCCCTGGTGCCCGCCAGGCTGGCCGAAACCGTCAAGGGACAAGCGGACTGGACCCAGGTCAAGGCTGGCGTATTCGAGCCGGACGATGACCTGCCGCTGTTCAGGCCCCTGGCCCTAAAGAGCCGCCTGCAATCCATGGCCGCCAGCCAGGGCATACTTCTTTTGCCCGAGGGGGCGAGCCGACTAGAGGCCGGCCAGCGGGTGATGGTGCAAAAACTGGGACTGGCTTTTGGAGAAGAGTAAAAAACAGGTAATGACAAAAGGGGGTATGGTAAGTGAAGCGTTCCAGCCATTGTCTCACCCAGGCCCCCCACCAGACTACGGGAAGACGTTGAATCCACTCGGCTAGCGGGTAAGGCTGCCCTCCCTCTGTTCAGGCTCACCTGAAAACAGGCGGGCTATTGCATCCTAAAAACTAGCCGCGCGGATGAATTTCTCTCTACCCGCCTCTTTAATGATTACAAAAACGAATGGAACCTAACGCCATCTCTGCCACCAGATGGCGAGTCACGGCTTTCGCGGTAGGCGACGAGGCCGGCGCAGACTAATTTATACAGCCCGCTTTTTTGAGACATAACAGCCTCCTGGCCAAAACATTCGCCATGTATAACTTTTTTTGTGCACAGGCCCTTGACGAAGCGCCCCCTGCATCAATTAAGCTAGGGATACAAAGGGTGGTATCTAATAGACTTCCCCCGGGACTGCGGCACAAGCTCTCGCTACGGCCAGTAAAGCTAATTGTCCCCCTCTTCAGGAAGCTGACCTCCCCTTCCCCTGCGGCGACTCACCCTGTTGGGTAGATTGCCGGCCCGGCCTGACGGCCAGCCGAATTCGAAATAGTCAGATCCTGGTCCAAGCTGAACGCGGAAACTGTTATGCCTGAGCAGCTGCTGGCCGATTATCTGGTGGTTCTGGCCTTTTTGGCGGTAGGCTTCGTGTTTGCCGCTGTCCCCATATTTCTCGCCTTTTTCATAACCCCCCGCAGCCTGGGCCTTAAAAAACTCATCTCCTACGAATCGGGCATGATCCCCATCGGCGGGGCTTGGATCAAGTTCGGAGTGGCCTACTATCTCTTCGCTCTGATCTTCCTGGCCTTTGACGTGGACGTGCTCTTTCTGTTCCCGGTGCTGTTGGCCTACGGCTCCTTTGCCTGGCGGGACTTCTTGGAGATCACCATGTTCGTGGGCATCATCGGCCTGGCCATCGTCTATGCCTGGTGCAAGGGGGTGTTTGAATGGTAGACCACCCCCGCGCACAACCGGAACTCAAGCCCCCGGTGCAACTGGCCCTGCTGGACGACATCCTGGGCATCGTGCGAGCCAACTCCCTGTGGCCCATGACCTTTGGCATCGCCTGCTGTTCCATCGAGCTGATGGCCACCGGCGCCAGCCGCTTTGATTTGGACCGCTTCGGAGCCGGCGTCTTCCGCCCCTCTCCGCGCCAGTCCGACGTTATGGTGGTAGCCGGCACCATCAGCAAAAAAATGGCTCCCACCGTGGTCACCCTTTACGAACAGATGCCCGCGCCCAAGTGGGTCATCGCCATGGGCAACTGCGCCATCAGCGGCGGGCCATTCGCCTATGACAAACAGTACGCCATTGTAAACGGCACCGACGTGATCCTGCCGGTGGATGTGTACGTGCCCGGCTGACCGCCCCGGCCCGAGGCCCTTATCCAGGGGTTCCTGGAGCTGCAAGACCAACTGACCCGGGGAGGCAAGACCAACTTCATCCGCCACTTCAAGCGCTACCCCGACCAGGAGAAGGCTTGAGAGCAACATGAGCTTCCTGGCCGACATAGAGCCGCTACTGGCCGAGCGTTTCGGCGCGGAGAACCTGGCGCCGGTTGACTACGGCCACCGGGGCTATCACCTGGCCCTGGCCCTGGACCAGGAGCGCCTGCGGGAGCTGGCCCAACTGCTATGGGAGCAGGGCTGCTTCTTGGAGTACATCACCGCGGTGGACCAGCCTGGAGTGCTGGAGCTGGTCTATTTCTTCGGCCGATTGGACCAGCTTTTCCGGCTCAAGGTGACCGTGGTCATGCCCAAGGGCGTGGCGGTGCCCTCCATCAGCACCATCCTGCCGGCGGCCGATTGGCAGGAGCGTGAGGTGTTTGACATGTTCGGGCAGAAATTCGCCGGTCACCCCGACTTAAGGCGCATTCTTTTGCCCGACGACTCTGACTTCCACCCGCTTTTAAAGAGCTTTGAGCCCGAGCACAAACACGGCGGACAGGTGGTGAACCTGGAAAGAAAGTAGATGCTCCGCAAAACGCTCACCGAAGACAGCTTCTACCTCAATATGGGGCCGCAACACCCCAGCACTCACGGGGTGTTGCATCTGCTGTTAAAGCTGGACGGTGAGCACATCCTGGAGTGCAAGCCGGTGGTGGGCTACAGCCACCGGGGCCACGAGCATATGGCCCAGAACCGCACCTATCTGCAGTTCATGCCCAACACCAGCCGCATGGATTACCTGGGCGGGCTTTGCTACAACCACGCCTACTGCCTGGCCCTGGAAAAGGCCTGCGATATCGAAGTGCCGCTTCGGGCCCGTTACATCCGGCTGCTCCTGGCCGAGTTGAACCGGCTGTCCAGCCATTTGTTGTGGTTCGGGGCCTATCTGCTGGACCTGGGCGCCTTCACCCCCTTCCTCTATGCCTTTGACGACCGCGAGGACATCCTGGAAATCATGGGGGAGGTGACCGGCAGCCGCCTCACCTATAGCTACTGCCGCTTCGGCGGGGTGGTGCGCGATCTGAACCAGAACTTCTTCGATGGGCTCAAGATTTTCATCCCCAAAATGCGCTCCCGCCTCAAGGACTACCGCACCCTGGTCAGCAAGAACGTGATCTTCATCAACCGCACCAAGGACATCGGCGTCATCACCCCGGAACGGGCCCGGGCCTGGGCCCTGACCGGTCCCAATCTGCGCGGCAGCGGGGTGGCTTACGACCTGCGCCGCATGGAGCCCTACGGCCTGTACCCGGAGTTTGACTTCGAGGTGTGCACCGCCGATGCCGGCGATTGTTACGCCCGTTACGAGGTGCGCATGGCCGAGATGGAACAGTGCCTGCGCATCATCGAGCAGTCCCTGGCCAAACTGCCGGACGGACCCATCCAGGCCGAGGGCGTGCCCCAGTGGATTCAGCCACCGGCCGGCGACTACAGCTACAGCTATGAAACCCCCCGGGGCGAGTTGGGCATCTATTGGGTGGCCGACGGCAGCCGAGTGCCCCAGCGCATGAAGTGGCGCACCCCCTCGTTCACCAATATCAGCATCCTCTCGGAGCTTTTGCCCGGGACCCTGGTGGCCGACACCGTAGCCATCCTGGGCAGCATCGACGTGGTGGTGCCGGAGATCGACCGATGATCGAGGGCATCACCAACTTCGCGCAAAGCGCCTGGCAGGGAGCGCTCAATTTCCTGGGGCCCCTGGCCCTGACCATCATCATCGGCATCGCGGCGGTGCTGGTCTTCGTGCAGGTCAACGCCTTGTTCCTGGTCTGGCTGGAGCGCAAGGTGGCTGGCCACATCCAACTACGCATCGGCCCCAAGGAAGTGGGGCCCTTCGGCGTCCTGCAGACCATAGTCGACGGCATCAAGCTC
>JANQFN010000088.1 GCA_028277825.1 Desulfarculaceae bacterium | reverse complement strand
GACTTGCGCGACACCTACCATGGACTCAAGGTCTGCCACGCCACGGTGATGCGCCGCGCCCTGGACCTGGGGCTGGAGGTCAGGCATATCGGCATCCGCGCTTGCTCCGGCGGCGAGGCCCGCCTGATCAAAAACCTGGAGCTGAATCCGCTGTGGGCCCACGAACTCTTCGCCGACCCCCAGTGGCTGGAGCGGGCCCTGGCCGGGGTCAGCGGCCCGGTGTATCTCAGCCTGGACGTGGACGGCCTGGACCCCTCAATCATGCCCGCCACCGGCACCCCGGAGCCCGGCGGCCTCAACTGGCAGCAGGTCAACGCCTGGCTGGACGCGGTGTGCGCCCGCTTCGAGGTCTTGGGCCTGGACCTGGTGGAGCTGGCGCCTCTGGCCGGCCAGCCCGCCTGGGACTTCACCGCCGCCCGCCTCTTATACCGCACCCTGGGCTATATCTTCCGGGGCTTGCGGTGAGCCGGGACCCGGCCGGCCCGGCCATCGCCCCGCCGCCGCTGAGCGGCGGCATCTCCGTCAAGGATTTGGTGGACAACCACTTCACCGCCTACAACGCCGCCCGCCTCAAAGAGGCCTGCCAGCTCTGGGCCCGGCGCCTGGCCCAGCCCGGGGTCACCGTGGGCCTGGCCCTGTCCGGGGCCCTGACCCCGGCCGGCCTGGGCGCCTCCTGCCTGGTGCCCCTGGTCCAGCGCGGCCTGGTGGACTACATCGTCTCCACCGGAGCCAACCTCTATCACGACGCCCATTTCGCCCTGGGGCTGTCCCTGCACCGCTCCAGCCCCTTTGCGGACGACGCCCAACTGAAACAAAAGGGCCTGGTGCGCATTTATGACATCGTGATGGATTTTGAGGTGCTTCTCAAGACCGACGCCTTTTTCCGGAAGGTCATGCAGGCCCCCGAGTTCCAGCGGCGCATGGGATCGGATGAGTTTCACTTTTTGGCCGGGCGCTATCTGGCCCAGCGCCAGCGGTTGCTGGGCCTGGGCGAGGTGAGCCTTTTGGCCGCCTGCACCGAGATGGAGGTGCCGGTGTTCACCGCCAGCCCGGGCGATTCCTCCATCGGCATGAACGCCGCCGCCCTGGCTCTGAGCGGCTCTGAGTTCCGCTGGGATCCCTCCAGCGACGTAAACCACTCGGCAGCCCTGGTCTTGGCGGCCAAGCGCCGGGGCCAAAGCGCGGCGGTGATCCTGGGCGGCGGGGCGCCCAAGAACTTCCTTTTGCAGACCGAGCCCCATCTGCAAGAGGTGCTGGGCATCGCCGAGAGCGGCCACGACTACTACGTCCAGGTCACCGACGCCCGGCCCGACACCGGGGGACTCTCCGGGGCCACGCCATCGGAGGCGGTGTCCTGGGGCAAAATCGACCCGGAGGGCTTGGCAAAGACCGTGGTCTGCTACAGCGACAGCACCATCGCCCTGCCCCTGATCACCGCCTACCTCCTGGAGGCGGTGGAGCCCAAAGAGCCCCAGCGCCTCTACGCGCGGCGGGAAGAGGCGCTGGAGCTTCTCCAGAAAGAAGCCGGCTAGCCCGGATATTTCACGAAGGTTGGACGGCATTGGCGATGCGGGTAGCATTTATCGGTGTGTTATGAAAA
>JANQFN010000026.1 GCA_028277825.1 Desulfarculaceae bacterium | reverse complement strand
CGCCCCTGGCCGAGGGCGCCGCCTACCGGGTCTCCCTGGGGCTGGTGCAACAGGACCTGGGTTTTGTGCCTGCGGTCAAGGTGGAAATGCTCAAGGGCGACAAGGTGGTGGGCGAGCCGGTATTCCCGGTGGGTTTCGATCACCTGGAGCGGGTGCAAGAGGCAGTGGCGCGGCTCCTGGCCGGGCAGGGGGACGAAGGAGAGTAGAGCCGATCCCCCAACGCATAAAAAAGGCCCGCCGGGGTAACCGGGCGGGCCTTTGTATATCTAAACTGTGCGCTTAGTGTTTGTCTTGCTCCACCTGGTGCAGGGCCTTGCTCTGGTCCTTTTGCAGGTCGCTCTTCAAGAAGCCGCCCTGGCGGGGCAAAGCCAGCAGAAACTGGGGGGTGACGTCCACCTCCAGCACCCCCGGCCCGGTGAGGCAGTTGAGCAGATGCCCGCCCTTTTTGCGGGCCGCTTCCAGGAAATGCAAATGCCAGCCGGGCACGCCCACACCCTTGACAAAGGCCGGGCTGAAAAAGCCCACCAGCTGGCCCTTCACCTGGGCGTAATGAAACACAGCCTGTTTCTTGACCACCTGCACCAGGGGCGGGTAGGGCTTGGTTTGCCGGGGCACGCTGCGCGCCTTGATCTTCTTAAAACTCCCCTTGAGACGCACCGCGTAGAACAGATTCTGGCTGGGCAGCCTGGCTGCCATGAACTTCTTCAGACCGGCGTAGTCAAGGCCGGCGGGCACCTTGAAGGTCATATCCGCCTCAAAGAAAGTCACCCCGGCAAACGGGGTCAGCGTGTCCGGCGGCATGACCTTGGCCTTGCCGTCCATGCCCACCTGATAGACCTTGCCCCCGGCCACGATCATCTCGCCGTCCAGGCCGTTGAAGGTGCCCAGGCCCAGGTCACCGTGCTTGAGCAAGTCCGCCGCCGTGGTCTTGCCGTCATACACCCCGCTGAGCAGGGCATCGATGGTGGAGACCTGGTAAAGGGTGTCCTGGTCCGCCGCCGGGGCGGCAGCGGGCAGCAGCAGCAGCGCCGCCAGGACCAGCAGGCTTAGGCAACGTTTCATGAGCTAGCCTTCCATCCGGGCCATAACCGCCGAGGCCATCTCCATGGTGCTCAAGCTGCCCTCCAGGTCCGGGGTGGTTTCCCCGGTGGCCAGGCAGGCCTTCAAGGCCGCCTCGACCCTATCGGCCTGATCGTGGTGATCCAGATGCCGGAGCAGCATGGCACCGCAGAGGATGGCCGCCGAGGGGTTGGCCTGGCCGGTGCCCACGATGTCCGGGGCCGAGCCGTGCACCGGCTCGAACAGGGCGTGCTCCGGCCCCAGGTTGGCGCTGGGGCACATGCCCAGCCCGCCGATCAAGCCGGCGGCCAGGTCGCTTAATATATCCCCGAACAGGTTGGTGGTCACGATTACCTGGAAGTCCTCCGGGTTGAGCACCATGCGCATGGCCACCGAGTCCACCAGGGCCTCTTCGTAAGCGATGTTCGGGAACTCGGCCGCGGCCCGACGGCAGGCCTCCAGGAAGATATTGTCGGTCAGCCGGAGCACGTTGGCCTTGTGCACCGCGGTCACCTTGGAATAGCCCGCCTGGCCGGCGAACTCCAGGGCGTAGCGCGCGATACGGTAGCTGGCCTCGTCGC
>JANQFN010000012.1 GCA_028277825.1 Desulfarculaceae bacterium | reverse complement strand
AGGCCTTCATGCACCAGGTCAAGCAGTTTCAGGAGAAAAGGGAGGAATAGGGCGGGAAGGCCCGGTCAGTAAGGATGGTCAGCCAAAAATGGACCAGAGGTGTATTGAATCCCTAAATGGGGGTTCATTCCCATGGGCTCGCAGTGCCTTAGGCCTGAAATTCTCCACTTGATACCCGGCCGTTTACGGCCGGGTTGTTCATTTTTTTCCTGCCGATAGACGTCATTGCCAGCGGCAGCGGTAAATGAGTTTGTAATAAGGATTGACCCGCCCCCGCTGCCCCGTGGCAATCCTCCCTTTCCTGTTGCGCCCCGCTGGAGTAAGGGGGAGGTTGCCACCTCACATTCCCTGCCGGGATGTTCCTCGCGATGCCGGCTGTTTCTGTTTTCCTTACGTGCTTTCTTCCAGCGGGCAATCGTTCTATCGCCTTGCTATCTAGCCGTAGATAGCCGCCTCGCTAGAACCCGAATGAAAGTGCCCATGGCAAATCTTCAAGCTTTGCGGTATCCTAGCGGCCATGTCCAAAAAAATGCTCATAAATTCCACCGGCCACGAGGAGCTTCGTGTGGCGGTGGTGGAAGACGGCCGCCTGGAGGCCTTCTACGTGGAGACCGCCACCGCCGAACAGACCCGGGGCAACATCTACAAGGGGATCGTGGCCAACGTGGAGCCCAGCCTGCAGGCCGCCTTTATCGACTATGGCCGGCCCAAACACGGGTTCTTGCAGATAG
Organism: Desulfarculaceae bacterium; assembly: GCA_028277825.1. GTDB lineage: Bacteria > Desulfobacterota > Desulfarculia > Desulfarculales > Desulfarculaceae > Desulfoferula. Next base: position 11,578 of record JANQFN010000012.1, on the reverse strand, counting down.
GCGACCTGCGCAACGACCTGTGGGGGGAGCACAAGGCGCCCAAGCGCGGCCTGCCCCCCCTCCAGGACGTTCTGAAAAAGGGGCGGGAGTTTCTGGTGCAGGTGGTCAAGGAGGAGACCGGCAACAAGGGAGCGGCCCTGACCACCCACCTGTCCATCCCGGGTCAGTACCTGGTGGTGACCCCGGGCCACCAAAACGCCGGGGTTTCGCGCCAGATCGAGGACGATTCCGAGCGCCAGCGCATCAAAAAGGTGCTGGATTCATTTGATTTGTCCCAGGGAGTGGGGGTCATCGCCCGCACCGCGGCCGAGGGCCGCAGCAAGCGGGAGCTGACCACCAACTTCAAACAACTGCTCAGGCTCTGGAAAGACATCCAAAAACGGGGCGGCCAGGCCAAACCCCGGACCTTGATCCACAAGGAAGAAGAGTTGGCGGTGCGCGCGGTGCGCGATCTGTTCACCTCGGACCTGGAAGAAATCCTGGTGGACGACGCCGAGGTGGCCGAGCGCCTGGTGCGCTTTGTGGGCCTGGTAACCCCCCGGCGCAAAAAGATCGTCAAGCAGTATCAGCAGCATCGCCCCATATTCGCCAAGTACCAGTTGGAAGAGCAGATTCTCTCCATCTACCAGCCCCGGGTCAATCTGCCCTCCGGCGGCTCCATCGTGATCGCACCCACCGAGGCCCTGGTGGCCATTGACGTCAACTCGGGCAAATCCTCCAAAGGCAAGGAACTGGAGCAAACCGCCCTGCGGGTCAACCTGGAGGCGGCCGAGGAAACCGCCCGCCAACTGAGGCTCAGAGACTTGGGCGGTCTGGTGGTGATCGATTTCATCGATATGCGTGATCGCGGCAACCAACGCAAGGTGCGAAAGGCCCTGGCCGACGCTCTGAAAAAGGACAAGGCCAAGACTACGGTGGGGCGTATCAGCCGTTTCGGGCTCTTGGAGATGAGCCGTCAGCGCATCAGGCCGGCCATAGATTTCGGGGCCACCCGGGTCTGCCCGGTCTGTCAGGGCCGTGGCCTGACCCGCACTCCGGAGGCTTTGAGCCGCGAGGTGCTCAGGACCCTGGAACTCAGGCTGCGGGGCATGAACGGGGGTGGAGTGCGCGCCCGGCTGTATCCGGAGACCGCCCACTACCTGCTCAACGCCCGCCGGGCCGAGCTGGCCCGCCTGGAGGCCAACTCCGGCATCTGCCTGGAGTTGGAGGCGGATGGCTCCCTGTCCCCGGAGGATGTCAAACTGGACGCCTGCCCGGCGCCCTGGCCCCTGCCCGAGACGCCGGCGGAAAACGCGGTCGTCCCGCCCCAGCCGCCCAGCGAGACCAAGGCGGCCGAGCCCCAAAAGGCCAAACCCAGCCGCAAGCGCCGCAGCCGAAGCCGCCCCAAGAAAAAGGAGCCCGCGCCTGCCTCGGGTGCGTCCCCCAAGCCGGCCGAGGCCCCCAAAGAGGCCAAAAAAAAGGCGGCTTCGGAGGCGAAACCCGGTGAGCCGGCGGCCGAAGCCGGCGCCAAACCCAAAGCCCCCAAGAGGCGGCGGCGCAAGCGCCTCTCAGGCGCCCAGCGCCGGGCCCGGGCCAAGGCCAAAGCCAAGGCTGAAGCCCAGGCCAACGGCAAGGCCGGCCCAGAGTCCTCTTAAGCAGCTTCGCTTTTGGTTGTTGTGCATATCTAGCTGCAATTAAATGATATTTTGTATAATGCCCTGGTCTGGGCCGCTTTGACGTTTGGGAACCCCTATCAACAAGCCCAGAGACTTTGTGATAGATGACGCATTTTCCTTGACAACCCCGCAAGGCCTAAGTTAGAAGAGTCCGACCCCCATTGAAGTAGTGGGCATTTTCTCCCCTGCGGGCGGTCTGGATGAGCCTGGAGGAGTTTGTCTCTAGGGTCCGGGATTATCCGCTTGACATTGGGGTAGGATTCGAAGATACTTTGTTAAATTGCTCACAAGCGAGGTTTTATGAGGGGCGCTGGGCCTGGTGAAACCTCTTATAACTAGGCGAAATCTTTGACTCGGATCTTTACCGAATCGAAGGAGGTGTAAAGGGAACTAGGTAGGAACCCTGCTTGGCCGCTAGGTGGCGGCCTGGCTCTTTTTGGTAGTAGTTTAAGCTGCTTACAAAACGTAGCGATCAAACACTACGGAGGAATTGAATGCCAAGTTTTGTTATCGTAGAGAAGTGCGATGGCTGTAAGGGTCAGGATAAGACCGCTTGCATGCACATCTGCCCCAACGACCTGATGCTCCTGGACAAGGACGGGTCGCTTGGTTACGGCGAGATGAAGGCCTTTAACCGCGACGCCAGCATGTGCTGGGAGTGCTACAACTGCGTGAAGATCTGCCCCCAGCAGGCGGTGGACGTGCGCGGTTATGCTGACTTCGTGCCCATGGGCGCCAGCTGCGTGCCCCTCAGAGGGTCCGAGGACATCATGTGGACGGTGAAGTTCCGCGATGGCTCCGTCAAGCGGTTCAAGTTCCCCATCCGGACCACCACTGAGGGCACCGCTGCTCCCCTGGGCGGCTATGACGAGGGCGACGGCGACATCAACAGCCCCAACCTGATGACCGAGCCGGCCTCTTGTGGCACGGACACTCTCCCCGCCCCGTAGGGGAAAGGCATAGGAGGAAATATTATGGCTAATTGGGAAACTGTTGAGGTCACCACTGACCTTCTGATCTGTGGCGGCGGCATGGCCGCGGCCGGCGCGGCTGTAGAGGCCGCCTACTGGGCCCAGAAAAACGGCCTGCAGGTAACCCTGGTCGACAAGGCCGCTTTCGACCGTTCCGGTGCTGTGGCCATGGGCCTGAGCGCCATCAACGAGTACATCGGCTACGGCGCCGGCGACAACACCCTGGAAGACTACGTCAATTACGTGAAGCAGGACCTCATGGGCATCGCCCGCGACGACCTGGTTTACAACATCGCCCGTCACGTCGACAGCTCGGTGCACCTGTTTGAAAAATGGGGTCTGCCCATCTGGACCGACGAGAACGGCAAGTACGTCCGCGAGGGTCGTTGGCAGATCATGATCAACGGCGAGTCCTACAAGGTGATCGTGGCCGAGGCGGCCAAGAACGCCATGACCGAAGGCGGCTTCGACATCATCGAGCGCGTGTTCATCGTCGGTCCCATCATGGACGGCGACCGCGTGGCCGGCGCCTACGGCTTCTCCACCCGCGAGGACAAGTTCTACGTGTTTAGGGCCAAGGCCGTCTGCGCCATGATGGGCGGCGCCGTGCACGTGTTCCGTCCCCGCAGCGTGGGCGAGGGTCTGGGCCGCTCCTGGTACCCGCCCTTCAACAGCGGTTCCACCGCTTTCTTCACCATCGTGGCCGGTGCCGAGATGACCTGCCAGGAGATCCGCTTCATCCCGGTGCGCTTCAAGGACGCCTACGGTCCGGTGGGTGCCTGGTTCTTGCTGTTCAAGAGCCGTGCCACCAGCGCCACCGGCGGTGAGTACATGGTGGAGCGCAAGGAAGAGCTGCAGAACTGGGCCCCCTACGGCCTGGTGAAGCCGATCCCGGCCAACCTGCGCAACTACCTGGGCATGTTGGACGTCGACGAGGGCCTGGGGCCGCTATACATGGAGACCGCCGAGGCGATCCAGAATCTGGCCGAGGCCTACAAAGACGACCCCAAGGCCTTCAAGAAGAAGATGAAGACCCTGGAGGCCGAGGCTTGGGAAGACTTCCTGGACATGACCGTGAGCCAGGCCATCCTCTGGGCCGCCAACAACATCTACCCCGAGCAGAGCCGCTCTGAAATCGCGGCCTGCGAGCCCTACTTCATCGGCTCCCACTCCGGTGGCTCCGGTGCCTGGGTTTCCGGTCCCGAGGACCTGGAGACTCCCTACAAGTGGGGTTACGGCAACATGTGCACCGTGCAGGGCCTGTTCTCCGCCGGTGACGGCGTTGGCGCCTCCAGCCACAAGTTCTCCAGCGGTTCCCACGCTGAGGGCCGCTTCGCTGGCAAGGAAGCCATCCGCTTCATCCTGGACAACAACAACCTGCCCGAGGTGGGCGACGTGGAGGCCCTGAAGGCCACCGCCCTGGGTCCCTTGGACCGTTTCGAGGAGTTCAAGGACTTCACCACCGATCCCGAAATCAACCCCAACTACCTGCGTCCCATGAGCTTCATGTTCCGTTTGCAGAAGATCATGGACGAGTACGCTGGCGGCGTGGTGAGTGCCTTTAAGACCTCCAAGAGCCTCCTGGAGCGCGGCCTTGAGCTGCTGGCCATGCTGGCCGAGGACGCCGAGAAACTGGCCGCCGAGGACTCCTATGAGCTCGAGCGCTGCTGGGAGAACGTCCACCGCATGTGCCAGGCCGAGGCCCACGTGCGCACCATCCTCTTCCGCGAGGAGACCCGTTGGCCCGGTTACTACTTCCGCGCCGACACTCCCACCATGGACGAGGAAAACTGGAAGTGCTTCGTCAACTGCACCTACAAGGATGGCGAGTGGACCTTCGAGAAGAAGGACGTCGTTGACCTGATTGGCTAAGCACCATGCCCTGACCTAAAGCAACTCCAGGCGCCCCATGGGCGCCTGGAGTTTTTTGTCCGCCCCGGGGAGCCGCTTCCCGGAGCGGTCAAAAAACCCCGCTCACCGTGCCGGTGGCACGGCGCCGGGTAGTTGCCGTTTTGGTTGACATGGCCCCTAGTTGGAGCCCCTTTTTGATGGACTCGGCCCAGAGGCCATAGTATAGTCGTGGCTTGAAAATCAGCCTGGCAGACCGGTTTATCATCGGGCCCGCCGGGCCAATCCCGCCACAAAACGCCGCTGCTGAGGTCAGCTTGGACGGTCCCGGCCGGCAAAGAGGGCATGAGCCGGGCGCGGCGCCGAGGTGGGAATGAAGCTTATAACCTTTTGGACCCCATAGCACGGAGGACAGCACGATGGGCCAAGCGATACTGGTCGTCGGCGGAGGCATGAGCGGCGTTAGTGCGGCGCTGGAAGCGGCCGAAGCCGGCTATGACGTAGTGCTGGTGGAGAAAAACCCCTATCTCGGCGGCCGCGTGGCCCAACTCCATCAATACTTTCCCAAGCTCTGCCCGCCTTACTGCGGCCTGGAGATCAACTTCAAGCGGATCAAGAGCAATCCCCGCATCCAGGTGATCACCATGGCCGAGGTTACGGCCATCGAGGGCGAGCCCGGCGCCTACAAGGCCACGGTCAGCCAGGCGCCCCGCTACGTAAACGAAAAATGCACCGCCTGCGGGCTGTGCTCCGAGGCCGTGGAGGCCACGGTGCCCAACCCCTTCAACTACGGGCTGGATGAGATCAAGGCGGCGTACCTGCCCCATGAGATGGCCTACCCCTTCCGCTACGTGATCGACGGCTCCATCGTGGAGGGCGATCAGGGCGCCAAGGCCAAGGAGGCCTGTCCTTACGACGCGGTGGACCTGGAGGATCAGGGTTCGGAGACGGTCATCGAGGCGGCGGCGGTGGTCTGGGCCGCGGGCTGGAGCCCCTATGGCCCGGCCAAGATCGAATACTACAACTTCGCGGCCAACCCTAACCTGATCAGCAACGTGCAGATGGAACGCCTGGCGGCCAAGGGCGGCCCCACCGAGGGCAAGATCCAGCGCCCCGGCGACGGTGCCGAGCCCAAGAACGTGGCCTTTATCCAGTGCGCCGGCAGCCGCGACGTGAACCACCTGCCCTTCTGTTCCACCGTCTGCTGCCTGGCCAGCCTGAAGCAGGCCACCTACGTGCGCGAGCAGTTGCCGGGCGCCGAGGTGACCATCTACTTCATCGACATCCGGGCCATGGATCGTAATGAGGACTTCTACTCCCAGGTCAAGGCCGACGAGAAGATCAATTTCGTCAAGTCCAAGATCGGCCTGATCGAGTCAGACGGCGAAGGCAACCTGATCCTGGAGGGCGAGGACACCACCAGCGGTGAGCGCTTCAAGGCCGAACACGACCTGGTGGTCCTGGCCACCGGCATGCAGCCCAACACCGATCTCACCAAGATTCCGGCTGACATGGTTTATGACGAATACGGCTTCGTGCAGGCCGCCGAGGGCATCTTCGGCGCGGGCACGGTGCGGCGTCCCAGCGAGGTGCACGTTAGCGTGCAGGACGGCACGGGTGCGGCGCTCAAGGCCATTCAACTTGTGGCCGGGAGGTAGTAATCATGGATAAGAATTACGCTTGCTATCTCTGCAAGGGCTGCGGCCTGGGCGAAGCCCTGGACTTTGAGGCATTGGAAGAGGCCCTGGAAGACAGCGACATCAGCGAAGTGAAGGACCACGAGGCCCTTTGCTCCCCCGAGGGCGTCGCCCTGATCCAGGCCGATATCGACGGCGGCGTCAACGCCGTGTTGATCGGCGCCTGCTCGGCGCGGGTCAAGACCGATGAATTCACCTTTGGCAAGGAAGTGCTGGTGGAGCGGGTCCCGCTTCGCGAGCAGGGCCTGTGGTGCTCCGAGGCCGAGTACGAGGACGAGGAAGAGGCCGGCGAGGACCGTCAGATGCTGGCTGATGACTACTTGCGCATGCATGCCGCCAAACTGGGCAAGGCCGAAATCGGCGAGCCCTTCCAGTTGGAAGAAGACGTCGAAAAGGGCGTTATGGTGGTGGGCGGCGGCGTGGCCGGCATCAACGCCGCCCTGGCCGCGGCCAAGGCCGGCGCTCCGGTGTGCCTGGTGGAAAAGGAAGACGCCCTGGGCGGCTACCTGGGCAAGATGGCCAAGCTGGGCCCCCAGAGCCCGCCGTACCAGGAACTGCAGGACACCGGCCTGGAAGAGTTGGTGGCTGAAGTTGAGGCCGCCGACAACATCAAGGTGTTCACCGGCGCCACCGTAGAAAAGACCGAAGGCGCCCCGGGCAACTTCAGCGTGACCCTGTCCAACGGTGAAAGCTTCCGGGCCGGCGCCATCGTGCAGGCCACCGGCTGGAACCCCTACGAGGCCGAGAAGCTGGCCGATGAGTTGGCCTATGGCACCAGCGACAAGATCGTCAGCAACGTCCAGTTCGAGGAAAAGGCCAAGGCCGGCGACCTGGGCGGTATAAACGGCGTGGCGTTCATCCAGTGCGCCGGCTCCCGCGACGAAAACCACCTGCCCTACTGCTCGGCGGTGTGCTGCCTGGTCAGCCTCAAGCAGGCCATGTACGTCAAGGAGGCCAACCCCGAGGCGGCGGTGTATGTGATCTACAAGGATATCCGCACCCCGGGCCAGAGCGAGGAGGTCTACCGCCAGGCCCAGGAGTTGGGTGTGGTGTTTATCCGCCGCGGCGAGGACTACCCCGCCATCAGCGGCAGCGGACCCTTTGCCATCGAGACCCAGGACGTCACCCTCAACGACACCGTGGAGATCGAGGACCTGGACATGGTGGTGTTGGCCACCGGCATGGTGCCCAACAACCCCAGCGTGGTGGAGCCGCCCCTGGTGGCCCTGGGTATGGACCAGGACGAAGCCGCCAAGCTGGCCGAGGAGGCCAAGGCCGCCAGCGACGACTGGTCGGTGTTGAACCTGGAGTACCGCCAGGGTCCCAACCTGCCCACCCTGAAGTACGGCTACCCCGACAGCCACTTCATCTGCTTCCCCTACGAGACCCGGCGCACCGGCATCTACGCCGCCGGCGCGGTCAGGCGTCCCATGCGGGTGACCCAGGCCACCGAAGATGCCACCGGTGCCGCTCTCAAGGCCATGCAGTCCACCAGGGCGGCCGAGGCCGGCGTGGCGGTGCATCCGCGTAGCGGCGACGATACCTTCCCCGATTTCTTCATGCAGCGCTGCACCCAGTGTAAACGCTGCACCGAGGAGTGCCCCTTCGGGGCCATCAACGAGGACGCGGAGGCCAACCCGCTGCCCAACCCCACCCGCTGCCGCCGCTGCGGCGTGTGCATGGGCGCCTGCCCCGAGCGCATCATCTCCTTCACGGACTATTCGGTGGACATGATCGGCTCCATGATCAAGTCCATCGAGGTGCCTGACGAGGACGAGGAAAAACCGCGGGTCATCGTCTTGGCCTGCGAAAACGACGCGCTGCCCGCCATCGACCTGGCGGCCAAAAACGGCGCCAAGTGGAGCCCCTACGTGCGCTTCATTCCCCTGCGCTGCCTGGGTTCGCTGAACCTGGTGTGGATCGCCGACGCCCTGGCTTCGGGCATCGACGGTATCTTGCTCTTCGGCTGCAAGCGCGGTGATGACTACCAGTGTCACTTCATCAAGGGCTCGGAGCTGGCCAACGTGCGCATGTCCAAGATCTCGGAAACCCTGGACCGGCTGGTGCTGGAAAGCGACCGGGTGCGGGTGGAGGAGATCGGCTTCGGCGAGGTGGACAAGATCCCCGGGATTCTCGACGAATTCATGGAGACCATGGAAGAAGTCGGACCCAACCCCTATAAGGGCTTCTAAACAAGAAGGGCTCGCCGCTTGCTGCGGCGGGCCCTTTTTGCTTGACCGGGGACCCACAATATTTTGTGTAACCACTATTAAGTGAGGATGCCCATGGCCACCAAGGCCTACGACAAAAGCTTCCGCGAAGAAGTCTACGACAAGGTGGACGCTGGGGAAGAGATCAAGCTCTGCATGCAGTGTGGAGTCTGCGGCATCACCTGCCCCTTGCGGGACGAGATGACCTACGGCCCCCGCCAGATCTGGTCCCTGATCCGGGCCGGCAAGCGCGATGAGGTCATGAACTGCTCGGACATCATGCTGTGCACCTCCTGTTACACCTGCAAGGTGCGCTGCCCCCGGGGAGTAAAAGTCATCGACGTGATGCACGGCCTGGCCCACTACGCCCTGCAGGAGGGAATCGTTCCCCGCGAAAACACCTCCAAGTTCGGCAAGTTTTTCTGGAACTCCATTTACAAGACCGGCCGCATCGACGAGACCGAAGTGCCCATGCGCTATTCCATGCGCCGGGGCCCCATCCACGGCATCTTCGAGACCCTGGAGATGATGGACATCGGCCGGGCCCTGTTGTCCCACAAGCGTATGCATTTCAAACTGGGCCCCGGCATCCCTCCCTCCAAGAAGATCAAGGGGATCAAGGGACTCAAGAAGATGCTGGACAAAGCCGAGGCCATGAGCCCGGGGAAGGAGGCTTAAGATGGACTACTTCCTGTATCCCGGATGCTCCCTGGAAGCCGGTGGCTCCCACTATCTGGCCAGCGTGGAGGCGGTGGCCGATGCCCTGGGCCTGAACCTGATTGAGATCGAGGACTGGAACTGCTGCGGCGCCTCCCTCCATTACATAGGCGGCACCGAGCTGCAGACCAAGGCGCTCAACGCCCGCAACCTGGCCATGGCCCAGAAGCAGGGTGGACACGACATCATCGCGCCCTGCTCCTCTTGCTACATCCAGATGATCCAGATGGCCCACGAGTTCGAGGAAGAGCCCGAGTTGGCCGCGGAGATGAATGAGATTCTGGCCGAGGCCGACCTGAGCTATTCCGGCGGCCTCAAAGTGCGCCACGTCCTGGACGTCTTGTTCAATGACGTGGGCCTGGATGAGATCAAGGAGAAGGTGGTCAACCCGCTCAACGGTCTCAAGGTGGCCTCCTATTACGGCTGCCAGACCACCCGGCCCTACGGCGAGTACGACTCGGTGGAGTCGCCCCACACCATGGACGACATCCTTGAGGCCCTGGGCGCCGAGGTGGTTCCCTTTGACAAAGGCACCAAGTGCTGCGGCTCGGGCATCTTCTTCACCGAGATGGAGAACTGCGCCCCTTTGGTGGGCGCCATCCTGGGCGCGGCCACCGACGGCGGGGCCGAGGTGATCAGCACCGCCTGCCCCATGTGCCAGATGAACCTGGAGATCTACCAGAGCCGGGTGAACAAGATGCTGCACACCGAGTATGACATGCCCATCGTGTTCGTCACCCAGCTCATGGCCCTGGCCTTTGGCAAGGACTTTAAACAGTCCGCTCTGGACCGGAACATCGTTTCGCCCAAAAGCGTGTTGCAGCCCAGCGCCTAATGCTTAACTTATAGGGCAAGGACGTTTGCCTGCGCCTGGGGTTTGCGCCCCGGGCGCGGGTTGTTTGTGCAACATGCTAGCCTGGACATTTTAGGGAGGTTGGGCGGTAGCGAACTTCTTAACCATGATGATCGTTGATCTGTGAAAGTGACACCGCCTTTATCAAGAACTGTTTGCATTGATACCCGACACAGCCAGCCGCCGGCAGACAAGGCGACTGGCAAGCGAGGACCGCAGGCGTAGCTAAAGCTACGTCGAGGTCTGAGCGCCGCCAGCAACAAAGTATGCCGGTGACTGGCGCAGTCGGACGCGCAACCTCCGTGAAATGTCCAGGCTAACCTCCCGAAGGAGGACCTGATGGCTACTTATGATCCGGAAAAGACTGTCTGTCCGCACTGTGGCGAAAAGATGTCCAAGTGGGTTTCCCCTGCGACAGAATCGTGGGGAAGTGACTGTTTATACATCTGTTTCAACGATGAGTGCGGCTACTACCAGCGCGGCTGGGACCACACTTTCAAGAAGATCGGCATCAAGGCCAGCTACCGCCACCGCTACGACCCCAACACCGGCCAGACCGGGCCCTTCCCGGTGAACACCCCCGAGGCGGGCCGGGACTGCATCCAAGCTGAGTAAGGGCCGCCTTTGAGGCCCCCTAGAGAAAGACAACCATGGATCTTGGTAACATAGGACGCAACGATCCCTGCCCCTGTGGCAGCGGCCAAAAGTTCAAGCGCTGCCACATGGGGCGGGAAAAAGACCTGGTCACCGACAAATTGGCCCAGGACCCGGCCCAGGTGGCCCTGGCCATCACCAAACTGCCCGCCTGCCAGCATCCCCGCGCCGCGGAGATGGCCGCCTCCCTGCAGATCACCTCACCGGCGGGCAAGGCCCTCACCATCAAACTGGTGGATCTGGGAGCCTACGCCCAGTTGCAGACCGGCGCCCAGGACGCCCCCCGGGGGGGCAGCGGTGGTGTCTTGATCAATCCCAACAAGACCCGCGTGCTGGACCCGGAGCACATCTACATCGCCCTCAGCCGGGACGCCGACGACTCCACGGTGATTCACCAACTGGCCCACGCGGTGGACATGATCACCGGCTCCTGCCTGCCGCCGGGCAAGGCTGCCGAACTGGCCCAGCAGTCCGGGGTGCCCTCGGAGTTTCTGGAGCATCCCCAGGAGTTCGGCGACAAGCTCATGGAACTGGCCACCGAATTCGGCGTGGAACTGGACGCCGAAGACGAGATCGTGGCCTTTTTGGCTGAGCGCCAGATGCTCCTGCCCGGCCGGCTCATCGCCAAGGCCGAGACCGCTGAGTTGGTGGCCGAGGCGGAAAAGTCCCTGCGCCTGCTCACCGACTCCAAGGATGAAATCAACGCCCGCATCGAAAACCGAGCCGGCTACGTGGGCCCGCAGGTTTAGTGTAAGAGTTTTTTGGGGGCACCCTTTTGTGAACAAAAGGGTGCCCCCAAACCCCCTCCCAAAAAACTTTCCCTAAAATACCGCTGCTTGCCCAGCAAGGCTGGGCGGCGCACCGGTATTTTAGGGTCTAGCCCGGATATTTCACGAAGGTTGGACGGCATTGGCGATGCGGGTAGCATTTATCGGTGTGTTATGAAAAAAACGTCTACGCTATCAGTGTACGG
>JANQFN010000008.1 GCA_028277825.1 Desulfarculaceae bacterium | reverse complement strand
ACCGTACACTGATAGCGTAGACGTTTTTTTCATAACACACCGATAAATGCTACCCGCATCGCCAATGCCGTCCAACCTTCGTGAAATATCCGGGCTAGCCGGCCAACGCCGGCCAGCGGGCTTGTGGCGGCCGCATAATCTGTGCTAATAATTCCCTAATCACTTCATGTGATTGCCCTGGGGCCTGGTCCGCGCCTTGCCCCAACTTCATGATTTGGCAGGTTATATTGTCTGGTGCCCTCAAGCAATGAGAGGGATATGTTTGCCGAGCAATATGGTCTTAACCAGGACCCCTTTGCCCTGGAGCCGGACCCCCGCTTTCTGGTGCTGACCAAGGAGCACCAGGAGGCCCTGGCCACCTTGGTCTATGCCATCGAGCAGCAAGAGGGGTGGGCCCTGCTTCTGGGTGACGTTGGGGTGGGCAAGACCACCACTCTGAGCGCCTTGCTCAAGGAACTGGGGCCGGAAGTGGCCCCGGCCGTGATCAGTTGCAGCGGATTGCAGACCCCTCTGGAGTTGATGAACCGCCTGGCCCTGGAGTTGAACCTATCGGGCCCCTATAAACAAAAAGCCTTATTTCTGGCTGATTTACGAGAACTTATCCAACGCTGCCGCGCCGAGGGCAAGTCCCTGCTCCTGGTCCTGGACGACGCCCAGGTGGCCAACCCGGAGCTTATGGCGGAAGTGGATCTGTTGGGCAACGCCGACCTGGAGTCACCCAGGGTGCTCAATATCTTCCTGGTGGCCCGGCCCGAGCTGGTCTATCTCATGGACCAGGCGGGCGCCTTGGACCTCAAGCAGCAATTCCGGCGCTTTTGCCGCCTGCGGCCGCTGGACCGCGGCGATACGCTCTTCTATGTCACCAGCCGCGTGCAAAGCGCCGGCGGCAGCCCGGGTTTGTTCGACCAGGAGGCCTGCGAGGCCCTTTACGAAGCCTCCCAGGGGGTGCCCCGCCGCCTCAATCTGGCCGCCGCCTGGTCCTTGAGCCGGGCCCTGGCCAGCGGCCGGCCGGGGGTGGGACGCCAGGAGGTCATGGAGGCGGTGGACCAGGTCCGCGGCTCGGGCCTGTCCATCGATGACTATACCGGCCCCGTCAGCGGAGCGCTGCCCCCGGCCGACCTGACCTGTCCCCTGGGCACCCCTCTGCCCCAACTCACCCCGGATCAGCAGGCCCTGGAAGACAGTCTGGCCTCGCGCCACCACCGGCTTTACCGCAGCCTGGAGTGGTGGGAGCGCACCATCAAATTCACCGTGGAATGGGACCGCATGCGCCGCCGCCGGCTGGGCATTTTGGGCACCGCCTTTGCCAACTTCTGCTCCCGTTGGGACCAGCCCTTTTGGGCGGACTTCGACCAGGCCCGCCGCGAGGCCGACGCGGCCGGCGCCCGTTACGAACAGTGGGTCGCCCGGCAGTTCCAGCGGGTGCTGGGCAATAGCTACGGCGAGGTCTCCCCCGCCCAACTGCACGGGAAGGCGGCCAGGATCCATTACCAAAGCACCCGGCCCGCTACTCCGGAGGTGGCTCCACTGCCGGCCCCGCCGCCGTTGCCGGATCCTTTGCAGGTGCCGGACGCCGCCCGCGCCAAGGGGTTGGTCAGCGAGCTTTTGGACCTGTCCCGCCACATCTGCGACGGCAAGAACCACACCAGCGAGGACCTTTTGGCCGAGGCGGTTTGCCAGGCGGTGTTGCCCCTGGAGGCCCTCAAGGGCCAGCCCAAGCTGCAGCAGAAGGTGGCCCAGGCCGCCCAGCGCCGCGCCCAGTCTCCTCCCGATCCCCTTCCCCCTGGCCAGCCGGGCGGCCGGCCCCCTATAATCATTTAGCCCGCTTATTTCATGAAGGTTGGGAGGCAATGAACAACGGCTTTGTATTCAAGGGCCTTATAAGGAAATTGGTACCAGTATTATCAAGGTACAGTTTGTTCCCGGGCCCGGCACAGCCAGCCGCCGGCAAACAAGGCGCCTGGCAAGCGAGGGCCGCGGGCGTAGCCAAAGCTACGTCAAGGCCTGAGCGCGGCCAGCAACAAGGTGTGCCGGTGGCTGGCGCAGCCGGACACCCGGCCTTCATGAAATATGCGGGCTGGGGGCCGGGGCCTGAAACCGCCGGCCCGGTGCTATGTGGTTCATTCCAGCCGGGAGTGTTAAGCATGAAAACCTTGTTGGCTTCGCTATTGACCCTGTTGGTCTTGGCCGGCACTGCCTGGGCCGGCCCCTGCCGGGCGGTCTCCACCGAGCCGGCCGACGGCGCCCGCGAGGTGCCGGCCTCGCTCAAACAGATCACCGTCACCTTCGACCAGGCCATGAAGACCGACGGCTGGTCCTTCATCAAGTTGCCCCAGATGGGCGTGTTCCCGGAAGTGTCCGGCAACCCCAAGTTTGTTACCTCTTATAAATGCGCGCTGCCGGTGAAGCTAAAGCCGCGCACCACCTATGCCGTGGGTTTCAACGGGGTGCGCTTCAAGCACTTCAAGGCGGTGGCCTCGCCCCACGCGGCCTGCATGCCCAAGGTGATCGTGTTCACCACCGGGGAGTGAGGGTCCTCCCGCCGGAGCCGATGATTGCCGCCCGGCAAGGGACAAAAAATATGAAGAACAGGCAGAAGTTGAGAAGGGGAATTATTCTGTCCTCTTTTTTTCTGTTCCCGGCGGTTTTCTATTATTTGTCGCCGGTCATCATCATTCAGGCCGCCATGGACGGCGTCATAAACGGCAGCTTCATCATGTTCATCCTCATGTTCCTGAGCGCCTTGCTGCTGGGCCGAGCCTACTGCGGCTGGGTTTGCCCCGGGGCGGGATGCCAGGAAGCGATATTTCTGGCCAGAAACAAAAAGGTTACCAAAGGTGATTACATTAAATGGCTGATCTGGATTCCCTGGATCGGGGCAATTACCGTCTTTGCCGCCCAACGCGGTGGTTACGAAAAGATCGATTTTCTCTACCGGACCACATACGGGCTTTCCATTGGACATGTGGGCAGTCTTATCGCATATCTCTGCGTACTGCTCCTCTTGATAGTTTTGCCGGCCTTTATTTTCGGCAAAAGGTCCTTTTGCCATCACTTATGCTGGATGGCCCCGTTTCTGATATTGGGCCGAAAGGCGCGCAATGCCTTCAACTGGGCCTCGCTGCGTCTCGAGGCCGATCCTGAAAAATGCAACCAATGTCATAATTGCACCAAGAACTGCCCCATGAGCCTTCCGGTGGAGCGCATGGTGAACGGGCGCAAAATGGAAAACGCGGAATGCATTCTCTGCGGCACCTGCGTGGATGGCTGCAAGTCTGGGGTTATCGGTTTTTCCTTCCACAAATGATCCCGGGCGGGGCCATGGGGGCAATACCCTAAACCCCTGGCCCCAATCCTGCGGCGGCCCGGCCGCGGCCCCCAGATGAGGTGTCTACTGGAATAATTCGGCCCTAGCCCGCTAGAGCCGCCGCCACCCGCTCCTGGTCCTTGGCCCCCAAGTGGGGGTGCATGGGCAGGCTGAAAATGCGTTCGGCGCTGTACTCGCTCACCGGGAAGTCGCCGGGCACGTGTTCCAGGGCGCGAAGGCCTCCTGCAGGTGCAGGGGCTTGGGGTAGCAAATGACCGAGGGGATGCCGGCTTCGGTGAGGCGCTGCATAAGGTGCCCTCGCTCTCCGGCCTCTGGTTTCTACATGTTGTAAACCTGAGGGGAAGGGTTACCTACCCCCGGGGTATGGCTTGGGGCGGAAGGTGGTCTCCTACCGCCGGGGGATCAGCCGGCGGCAATCCCATTTCATTTTTCTTTGAGCAGCGAATAGACCTCCACTGGCTCATCTATTCCCTTGATCTGGAAAGCCCCCTTGTAGTGGCTGCTCCACAGATCGCCCACCAGGTCCCTGACCGTCTGGCTGATCAGAATGTCGCCGCCATGAGCCAGGCCGGCCAGGCGCGCGGCCAGGTTGGTCACCGAGCCGCTGGCGGTGAAGGTCATGCGGCTGCCCAGGCTGCCGGTGAGCCTGGTGGGCCCCACCAGGGCCTGGCCACAGTTGATGCCGATGTTCACCGTCAAGGCCTCGTGGCCCTCGTCCAGCAGCCGGCCCTTGGCCCGAGCGGTGGCGAAGATGTCGAACGCCGCCTCCAGGGCCTTCCTGGCCCCGGCGGCCGGGTCCTCATCCAAAAAGATGATCATCAGGCCATCGCCGGCGGTCTCATTGATGTCGCCCCCGGAGCGGTGGATGGGGTCCACGATGGCCGAAAAGAAGCGCTCCACCATGCGGTTGACCTTTTCCTCGGGCATGCGGTTGAACATCTGGGTGTAGCCCTCGATGTCCACGAACAACACCGCCACCTGGCGCTTTTGTTTTTCGGCGCTCAGTTCGCCGGGCTCCTCCTGGGCCAGGCGGGCCACCGCCCGGGGCACGAAGGGGGTGATTTCCTTGAGGGTCCGGTTGATCTTTAGCTTCTCCTGGGTCACTTCCCAGTGCAGCTTGGCCTTGAGCAGATGGTTGCCCGCGATGTCGGCCAGGTCACGCAGCAGAAAGAACTCGCGCCGGGTGAAGCGGGTGCCGGGCCGGCCCAACACGGTGCCCACCGCCAGGATTTTACGGCGCACGAAGATGGGCAGGGCGGCCTCGGGGCCGGTCTCCACCCGGGTACCGTCGTGGCGCTCAACCTGTCCCGGCCGGTTGAGCACCACCCCCTTGCGCTGCTTAATGGCCTTTTGCACCGCCGGTCGGCTGCGCTTGCAGCTTTGGCAGTTCATGGGGGTGTTGTAGAGGTCGCACTGCATGGGCCGGGTGTAGGAGTCGGCCTCGGGGTCCAAGAGCAGTATGCATGACTCCATGGCGGCGGGCACCGCCCGCCGGGCCTCGGCGCGGATCAGTTCCAGGATGCGGTTGACCTCCAGCAGGTCGGCCAGCTTGGCCGTCACCCGGCGATAGAGCCGGTAGCGTTGGCGGTAGTGCTTTTCCAAGAGGTCAGCCGGCCAAGGCCGCTACCACCCGTTCCTGGTCCTTGGCCTCCAGGTAGGGGTGCATGGGCAGACTGAAGATGCGCTCGGCGGTGTATTCGCTCACCGGAAAATCGCCGGGCACGTATTCCAGGGCGGCGAAGGCCTCCTGCAGATGCAAGGGCTTGGGGTAGTAGATGGCCACAGGGATCTCTGCCTGCCCAAGGCGCTCCATCATCAAACCGCGCTGCCCGGCGTCGGGGGCCAGCACCGAGTACTGGGCCCAGGCCGAGACGTAGCCTTCGGGCACCTGAGGGGTGGTCACCAGCCCGGCGGCGTCCAGCATCTGGCGGTAGCGCGCCGCCACTTCCTGGCGCAGTCCGATTTCCTCGTCGAATAGCTCCAGCTTGGCCAACAGCACCGCCGCCTGCATGCTGTCCATGCGCGCGTTGAGGCCGATGTGCGGGTGGTCGTAGCGGCCCTCGCCCTGGCCGTGCACGTGCAAGGAGCGCAGCAGGGCGTCCTGTTCGGGGTCGCTTGAAAACACCATGCCCGCATCACCGTAGGCGCCCAGGGGCTTGGCCGGGAAAAAAGAGGCCGCAGCCAAAGGAGCCAGGGCGCCGGCCTTTTTGCCCTGATAACTGGCCCCCAGGCTCTGGGCCGCGTCTTCGATCACGGCCAGCCCCTCTTTGGCGGTGATTTGGTTGATGGCCTCGTAATCGGCGGGCAGGCCGAACAGGTCCACCGCGATCACCGCCCGGGGCCTGAGCGCCGCTCCGCCGGTGTGGGGCAAAGGATGCAGCCGGGGGTCGCCGGTGCGCGCGGCCACCACCGCCCGGGTGAGTTTTTCCGGGTCCAGGTTGAAGCTGTCGCCGTGGATGTCCACGAACACCGGAATGGCGCCCAACAGGCTCACGGTCTCGGCGGTGGCCATGAAGGTGAAGGGGCTGGTGAACACCGCGTCGCCCGGTCCGATGCCCAGCGCCATGAGGCTCAACAAGAGGGCGTCGGTGCCCGAGGAGCAGGCCAGGGCGTGCGGGACCCCCACGTAAGCGGCCAATTCCTGTTCCAACTGGGCCACCTCCGGTCCCAAAATGTACTGGCCGTGGTCCAGCACCCGGGCCAGATTGGCCTCGATCTTCTTGCGGATGCGTTTTTGCTGGGCTGCCAGGTCGATGAACTGCATAAGTGCCTCTGGCTCCGGATAATAATAATTGTCGGTCGCCACCTATTTCTTATGCCAGCACGGACTCTTTTACAAGATTTCCTGGGAATAAATCAAGGGGTTGAGCGGAAGATTGTTTGCCCTTATATTTATCATGACAACGCTATATTACAACAAAGACGGGAGGTTAAAAATGCCGGACATCACGCGTTTATACAAAGGGATTCATGATGAATTTGAGGTTGAAATCGTATTTGGCGGTTCCGATGATACCTCTCCGGAAGAAGCCCACCCTTTCGAAGAGTTCATTTTCGTAGCCAAAGGATCGATACTTCTGATCAGAAGTGACCGCCAGGAGCCGGAACTGTTTAACATTTCCGATTTTATCCCACTGCCGGCCGGCGTCGAACATGTCATCGACATTCAAGAAACACCGACACAACTTGTGATTATCCATCCGAAGCGAATACCGGCAGAGACGACGGACAAGATGTGAGCATGCATCAAGATGAAAGAAATATTCACTCTTTTTTATTGGTGACCACGCTTCTTCTTGGCAGCACGATGACCGTCATGGCCGGGGCAACCATTGCCCCGGCTTTGCCGCAGATGAATGCCTTTTTTCAGGGGATCCCCCATGCAAACCTGCTCGTCAAACTGCTGCTTTCGGTTCACGCCCTGTTTATCGCCATTAGCGCGCCTTTCATCGGCATGATGATAGACCGCTTTGGACGAAAGCCGGTTTTGATCACTTCGGTGGCACTGTATGGCATCGCTGGCGGTTCCGGGTTTTTTCTGGATTCCCTTTATACCATCATCCTGGGACGTGCCCTCCTCGGGGTATCTGTTGCGGGAATCATGAGCGGTTTTACCACACTCATCGGCGACTATTTCAGTGGCGAAAAACTAAACAAGGTTATGGGGCTTCAGTCCGCCTTCGCCGGGTTCGGCGGACTGGTGTTTCTCACGGCGGGAGGGTATCTGGCCGATCTGGGTTGGCGATATCCATTTCTGATTTATTTTTTCGCATTTTTGGTCCTGCCCGGCGTAGCGGCATTTTTATACGAACCTCATATAGAAAAGGACGGCCAGGATAATCCGAAAAATAAAATTGCACCCCACCCGCCGGCACCCCTGAAATTGATTTTAGCGATTTATTTTCTCGCCTTTTTAGGAATGCTGATTTTTTATATGGTGCCAGTTCAATTGCCGTTTTATATGAAAACCATGGGAAACATCAGCAACACTAAGATAGGTATCGCCATTGGCGTCATGACGTTAGTTGGCGCGCTATCCTCCATGCAGTTCAAAAAGATCAGGACAAAGCTGGCTCATCCCCATATTTTCATGCTTTTTTCGCTGTTGATGGGAGTTGGATATATAATGCTGTTTCTTGCCGAAACCTATGGGATTATTATCATGGGACTCATCATTGCTGGCGCAGGTTTTGGCTTACTTATGCCAAATGTAAATGTCTGGGTTGTGTCCCTTGTCGCACCCTCTGTTCGGGGGAAATTCGTCGGCGGGTTGACCACATTTTTTTTGTTAGGCCAATTTATATCACCCCTTTTGCTTGAGCCCGTGGTAAGGAAAATTGGTATCGGAAATTGTTTTGGGTTGACCGGAGCCTTGCTAATAGCGATAGCAGTTGGTTTCC
>JANQFN010000006.1 GCA_028277825.1 Desulfarculaceae bacterium | reverse complement strand
CCGTACACTGATAGCGTAGACGTTTTTTTCATAACACACCGATAAATGCTACCCGCATCGCCAATGCCGTCCAACCTTCGTGAAATATCCGGGCTAGCTGCCGCCTAATAAAAAAAGCGCGGCCCCGTTTGAGGGCCGCGCCTTGTTTTGTTAGCAGCTCAACTCACGCCAGCTTGGCCAGGGCCGCCTTGACCGCCTTCATGCCCTTTTCGATCACCTCATCGCTGGTGGCAAAAGAGAAGCGGATGCAGTCGTCCTGGCCAAAGGCGATGCCCGGCACCGCGGCCAGGGAGGCCTCTTCCAGGAAGTAGTCGGCCAAGTCCTGGGAGCCTTGGATCACCTTGTCCCCGGCCTTTTTGCCGAAGTAGGCCCCAAAACTGGGGAAGGCGTAGAAGCTGCCTTCGGGCTTGTAGCAGGTCACCCCAGGCAACTCGGCCATCAGGTCCATCATCAGGTCGCGGCGGCGCTCAAAATGCCGGTTCATCTCAGCCACGATTTCCTGGGGCCCGTTCAAGGCCTCCTCAGCCGCCTTCTGGGCGATGGAAGTGGGGTTGGAGGTGGACTGGCTCTGGATCTTGGAGCAGGCCTTGATCAGATCCGTTGGCCCGCCCATGTAGCCTATGCGCCAGCCGGTCATGGCATAGGCTTTGCTCACCCCGTTGAGGGTGGCGGTGTGGTCGTAGATGTCCGGGCCCAGGGCGGCGGTAGAGGTAAACTTGCGGCCGTCGAACAGGATGGGCTCGTACATCTCGTCAGAGATCATCAGAATGCCCCGGGAGGCGCAGAACTGGGCCAGGGGCAACAACTCCTCGGGCGAGTACACGCTGCCGGTGGGGTTGGAGGGCGAGTTGATGAATATCGCCTTGGTGCGGCCGCTGACCGCCATCTCCAGATCGCCCAGGCTGAGCTTGAAGCCGTCCTCGATCTTGGTGGGCACGATGATGGGCCGGCCCCCGGCCAGGATTACCATGGGCGGATAGCTCACCCAGTAGGGCGCGGGCACGATCACCTCGTCGTCCTCGTCGATAAGGGCCTGCATGATCAGATAGCTGGAATGCTTGCCGCCCACGTTGACCATCACCTGGTCCAGGGCGTAGTCCAGGCCGTTGTCGCGCTTGAATTTGTCGATGATGGCCTGTTTGAGCTCCGGGGTGCCCGGCACCGGGGTGTAGCGGGTGAAGCCGTCCTCGATGGCTTTGATGCCCGCCTGGCAGATGTTCTCCGGAGTGTTGAAGTCCGGCTGGCCGGCGCCGAAGTTGATGACGTCCACCCCTTCGGCGCGCAGGGCGTCGGCCTTGGCGTTCAGGGCCAGGGTGGGGGATGGCTGGATGCTCATTACACGTCGGGAAAGCTCCATGACTCAGGCCTTTCGACAAAAAAAATGGGTTTGGAAAACAGACCGCTCAAATATAACATCAGCCCCCGCGGGCCTCAAGAGTATGCTGCGCTTTACAGGATTGCGGACCTTGCAAAATGGCGCCGTAGAGTCGGCGAAGAAAAGAGGTGAGTAACAAAAAGATGCAAAGGGAATCGCAAGGTGGGCAAAAAGCGCGCTGGCCACACAAACCTAACAAGAGAAGCACCGGTATCAAGGCGCTCCGGTAGCGACTGTTTTTCGCGTCAAGCGTAATTTGGTTTCCAGGTGGTTTCGTTTGCTGCCATGGAGTTTAGGATGACCAGCATTTTTCTCATTGCAGCGG
>JANQFN010000005.1 GCA_028277825.1 Desulfarculaceae bacterium | reverse complement strand
GAAATCTAGGACATGAGAGGGGATGGATAATTGTCAGCAGGCAATCAGGAGGACATGGCCACTATCCTGGGGCGCACCATGCTGGCCGCGGCCCGGCTGGAGATGTTCGCCAAAAAGGCCGCGGCCCAGGGTGAGCCCGCCCAGGCCGCCCTGTACAGCGCCCTGGCCGCCTCGCAGCAAGTGCAAGTGCGTCGCCTGACCATGTTGCTCAGGGGCAAGGTGGCTGCCAGCGATGACAACCTGCAAGAGCTTACCGGCGAGATGCTGCCCGGTCTGATCCAGCGCCTGGCTCCCCAGGTGCAGGAGGCCGACGCCGCCGGCCTGGAGATCGTGGGCACCGCTTTGGATCAGGCGGTGCAGGTGGACGTGCGCCAGGGGGAGCTGGCCCGCCGCCTGGGCCAGGGCGCCGGCGCTGAAGCCTATTGGCTCTGCCCCATCTGCGGCTGGCTGGAGACCGGGGCCGCGCCGGAGAGGTGCCCGGTTTGCGGGTCCCTGGGTGAAAGATTCCAAGATATGGCGGAGTCAAGTTAGCCGGCAGGGGGACTCTTGACATCTGGTAAAAAGTACTTTTCAATAATTTAGGATAATCACAAAATTAGGAGGCCACTATGAAGGCGAGGGGTGGGAAAGCACTGCTGGCATTTTGTGCGGTATTTATTGCACTCGCCGTTTGGGCGGGCATGACCTGGGCTAGTCCTCCGGTCAAAAAGGCGAAGATCCCGCTGGCTGTTGTGAAAGCGGCGGAAAAAGATGCTCAGGGCCGTGATCTCATTGAGACCTATGCCGACATCGACGGCGGCATCATGGTTTATGAACTGCGATATGATGACGGAAAAGGGGGGTGGATAGAATTAAATTATGCGGGTGATGGCACGCTGATCGAAAAGGAGACCAAGATCCCCTTGGCCCAGGTCCCTCCTCAGGTTCTCAAGGCGCTTGAACTCCGCGCCCCTAACGTGAAGATCAACCCCGACCACATTGAAAAGGCGGAAAGGTACCTCAAGTACCCGGACGGAACGGCGGTGACTCTGATCTGGTACGAGTTTGACGAAAGTCAAGATCCGGATAGGGGCGAGGGCAAAAAATGCGACGTGATGGTCAGCGCAGAGGGTAGCTTCGTCGCCTTCGAGGTGGAAGCGCAGCAAAAATAATCAGCCGGAGTCATTGGCCGGGCCGGGAGCGCTCCCACCACAATCCCCCGGGCATATTGCAGCTGATTAAGAGGGGACGAAACCGCCCAGGGACAGGGCGGCCACCACTGTGCGGGGCCCTGGGCGACAAGTTTCAGGAGTTGACTTAAAGCTAAGGGCCCAGGATCACCTGAGATAGGGCTGCTTCCTGCTTGTCCTTTGCTTTCTGCCTAAACTGGGCGGCGTTGATGATAAACCGCTCATGCCCACCTCTGGCTATGATCTCCACCCCGTCGTGGCCCTCCAGATAAAAAGTCAATTTGCGTCCCTGAACCTGGCGCAACTCGCCGCTGACCAGCACGGTCAGCCCCGGCGGGGTGGCCGCCTCATGGCTCAAGTCCACGCCGATGCCCACGCTCTGCTCCTGAGGCCAATCCAGATAGGGATTGATCGCCCGGATGCAGGCCCACTCAAAAAGCCCCACCATGAAGCCGGTGGCCAGGACCCGGGGCATTTTCTGGAATTCTTCCGCTTCGGGGAGCAGGTGGGGTACGGTCCTCTCCCGGGGCACCAGATAACTAAATTGGAACTTCAATCCGGGTTCCAAGCTGCTCGGCATTGTTTTCCCCTTTCCAGCGGCGTCAAGCGGCTGCTTGCATTTTAGGAAGGGAGACGATATAAGTTAAATTAATAATAAAAATATAATTATAAGGAAATCAGATAATGGAGTGGCAGCAGATCGTGGGGTTCCTGGAGGTGGCCAGGCAAGGTAGCTTCACCAAGGCGGCCGAGGTCACCTTGCGCAGCCAATCGGCGGTGAGCCAGCAGGTCAAGGCCTTGGAGGATGAGTTGGGCTGTGAGTTGCTGGAAAGAATCGGCAAGCGGCGGCTGCGTTTGACTCGGGCCGGCGAGAGATTCGCCGAATTCGCCCAAGGCGTCTTGGCGGGCCGGGATTCCCTGTTGGAGGACCTGGGCGATATCAAGGGGGCACCATGGGGTCAAGTTTCCCTGGCCGCGCCTTACACCACCTTGCTGCAATTCTTTCCCAAAGTTATGAAAAAATATGCGGACCGCTTTCCCCATGTGGAGTTGTCGGTCCTGGACCGCAGCCAACAAGAGGCGATTCGCCTAGTCAACAGTGGTCAGGTGGATATAGGCCTGGCCCTTGAGTCAATGCTGCCTGCCGGCCTCTGGCACAAACGCTGGCACAAGATCGAGACTGTGTTGCTGGCACCTGCGGGCCATCCCCTGAGCAAAAAAAAGGGCAAGTTGGAATTGGCTGAGGTGGCGCGCCATCCCCTCATTGTCCCGCCGCGCGATGCGCGGCACCCCCAGCGCGCCCGATTGGATGAAATGCTCACTCAACAAGGTCTCGCCGCCAGAGTGATCGTGGAGTCGGCCAATGTCGAACTGAGCGCCGCCCTGGTGGAGCAGGGCATCGGGTTGGCTTTTGCCTCTATCGTGAAAAGTCTGCCGGCCTTAAAAGGGAGGAAGTTGCGCTTCCTTTCTTGCGCCCATTTATTCAAGCCGGATTATCTGGTGGTGTTCACCAGGCCCAAACCGGTCTTGGCCAGGCACAAGCGCGCCTTTTTGGATTTGCTTTTCGAGGCCTCCCCGGCCTAGGCTTTGCCACCCAGGGGCAGGGTGACCACCACCCGCACCCCGCCCTCGGCCGGCTGCAGGCTCATCGAGCCCAGGCTGCGGCGGACGGCCAGGGCGGCGATGGGCAGGCCCATGCCGGTGCCCATTGGTTTGGAGGAGACAAAGGGGCCCAAAAGCTCCTCCAACTCCTCGCTCTCCGGCGCCTCGCCGGTGTTGAATATCTCCAGTTCCACAAAACCCGGGGCATGTCCGGGACGTGAAGCCAGCGCCACCCGGGGATCATCCCGGTCCGCCGCTTCGGCGGCGTTGGCCAAAAGATGATCCAGCATCATGGCCATCTCCTGGGGGTCGGCGATCACCCGGGAGCAGCAGTCGTCCAGTTCTTGGCTCAGTTGGATTTCCGGCAGATGATCTTTCGCCACACTCCGTTCCACCGCCTCGCTGATCAGTTCGGCCAGGGAGAACTCCACCGGCTCGGGTTCGCGTTGGAACAATTCGGTGTAGGCCGCGATGTCGGCCATCATACGCTCCAGGCGCTGGTTCTCGGCCAGGACCATGGCATAGGCTTGATAGGCTGGGCTCTCCGGGGACTCCTTTTTTTGCAGGCGGGTAATATTGCCCCCGATCACGGTGACCGGATTGCGCACCTGGTGGGCGATGCCCTCTATCATCTGCCGGTCGCAACGGGCGGTCATGGAGATGAAGGAATCGGTGGCCACCAGCACGCAAAAATCCAACATGCGATCCACCACCGCGGCCACCGCTTCCCGCTGGGCCTCCTCAATGTGTTCATGGATCAGGTTATGGCAGAATTGGCGCACCATAGCGTAGCCCAAGTTGACGAAGCGCTGGTCCAGGCTGATTTGCACGTGCCGCGCCCCGCTGCGCCACAAGTAGGTCAGGAAGCGATGGTCGAAATCGCGGGTGAACAGTTCCCCAAACCAATGGGAAAGCACCTGGCGGTGACGCCGGGCGGTGTTGCCCTGTTCCAGGATGAGGCGGGTGCGGGGAATGGAGAGAAAGTATTTCAAAAAGAATTTGCCGAACTCGTCCTGATGGCTGGTGAACACCTGGCGGTAGGGCGCCAAGGGGGCCAAGCCCTCCTGGTCCAGTTTCAGCCTGCGCAAAAAGGTCTCCAGGCGCTTGAATGGCACTGTTGGTTGGTCCATGGCATCTCTTGATCGAGAACAGAAAAGAAAATTGGCCGGAACGATTACTATTAGTAAGCATAGCCCGGCCATGGGCCTTCAGGCAAGCCTTGAGCCCCTAATTGCCTGGTGATGCAAGCGGACATGGCTTAGAATTTATACAAGGACGAAGGCTCGCCCCTGGGCTGGGCCGAGCAGATGCCGCTTAATGGTCAATCAATCCAACGGAGATTTGAAACCCATGGAAGACAAAAGGAACCTGCATTTGAAGGTCCAAGAGCACTGCGACTGTATGGCCACCACCGACTACCTGGAGGAGATGAGCAAGCTGGCCGCCGACGCGGACCAGGAAGACGCCGCCCTGCGCTGGGTGGCCCTGGCCGCGCTGCACGCGGTCAACGCCGGCGCCAAGAAAATCAGCTTGCTGCAGGCGCCTGACGGCACCGTGACCGTGCAGGCCAAGTACCGGCCGGCCATGCTGCCCGCCCCCGGCAACGAGGTGGGCGCCAAGGTGATCGAGGCCCTCAGAAGCATCACCCACCTGGAGGGCGACAAGGCCAAGGGTCCTTTGGCCCTGGGCATTAGAAACGACAGTCTGGACATCCAGGTGAAGTTCAAGAAGGAAAAGGGCGGCGACCTGGTCAGCCTCAAGTTCGGGGGCTAAAGCCGCATGAGATCAGCGACCGCTCTGATCCTGCTGGCCGGGTTGGTCTGCCTGGTCCTGGGGGCTGCCGGGCCCGCGCCGGCGGTCCAGAAAAAGGCGACCCGGCATCAGCCCATCCAGACTCTGGTGGTGGAAAAGGGCCGCATCTTCAGCATCACCCTGGCCTCCAACCCCACCACCGGTTACGGCTGGAAGCTGGCCGGCAAGCCCAACCCCAAGGTGGTTAAGTTTTTGGGGCAGGGCTACAAACCCTCTGACCTCAAGCGTCTGGGCGCCGGCGGCCGCGAGGTGTGGAGCTTCAAGGCGGTGGGTTCGGGCCGGGCGGTGATCAGCCTGCACTATTTGCGATCCTGGGAAAAGGACAAAAAGCCGGCGCACAGCCGGTTGATAGAAGTGGACGTGCCATGAGTTTTTTCAAAGATTTGGGTATGCCCAAGTTCACCGCCGGGGGCATGGTCAATGTGAACCAGGGCGATTGGCGTTTGCAAGTGGAGGGCCTGGTGGCCTCGCCCCGTGAGTTCAGCCTGGCCGACATCGCCTCCCTGCCCCAGAGCGAGGTGGACGCCCGCCTCACCTCGGTGTCGGGCTTTTCGGTGCGCGCCAGGTGGCAGGGCGTATTGTGGCGCGACTTCCTGCCCGCTCTGGATGCCTCGCCCGAGGCCAGCCACGCTGACTTCATCTCCATGGGCGGCGGCTACTCCACCTGCGTCAGCCTAAAGGACCTGGATCACCCTCGGGTGATGCTGGTGCTGGGCGTGGAGGACGAGCCCCTGGAGCGGGACTACGGCGGCCCACTGCGCATGTTCATCCCCCACTTGTGGGGCTACAAGAGCGCCAAGTGGCTGGCCAAGATCGAGCTGATACGGGGCATGCGCGGTGGCTATTGGGAAGACCGGGGCTACACCCGGGAGGGGCGCATCGAGCCGGGTACCACTCTGGACATCAACACCCGCACCCGGCGGGAGATCAGTGGCGGTGAGGTAACCGAGTTTTAGGCGCTGGGAGGTGAACTGCGCTCCAAAGGCGGGCAGAAAAAAGCAGGTAAGGAAAAGCGTCCCAGCCGAAGCAGGTGCTGCTTGCGTGGCTGGGATTGTATTAAGGGGGAGGCCCACTCTAAAGCTGGTTAATTAGGCTTTACCCTGGGTGCTGGTTTGTTAACTTCATTGGTTGCCCACCGGACCGCATGTAATCGTCCCCTTCTCTGATCACAAACTATCCACGTAGCATTGGTGGCCTTTTACTTGGCCTCTTTCTGATGGGAAAATAGGGCGCTTTCACTGTGCTGTTTGATGGTCCAATCTTGGGCCTTGAGGTTCTTTGCCGCCAAGGGGCTCAAACGTCCCACGGTCCAGACCTGCTTGCCCTTGGGGCCTGCTGCCATGCCCTGCTTGCTGGCCAGCGTACGCAACACATCGCCAACTCTGGGCGACCAGATTATGTAATCCGCGGGCAGGTTGAGGACCAGATCGCCCTTGACCGTGGTGGCGTAAAGAATCCTGGCCACGGGATGGAAGCTTTTGATCTTGGCGATTTTTTGGTCATAGGCGGCGTGCAACTGGGCCATGTGGGACAGAAAAGCGGCCTGGGTGCGGTTTTGTACGCCCAGGGCCACCTTGATGAACAAGGCGCGATTGGCCGCGCCCTTCATGGCCTCCAGGGAGCCCACCAGGAAGGTCTGCTCCCGGGGCGTAAAGACCGGGTTGTTGATGAACAGGTTGGTGGTGTCCCGGTCCACCCCCAGGGCCAGAAGCTTTTCCCGGTTCATGCGCCGCAGGTCGGGCGGCGGGGTGGTGGCCACCACGTCGTTCAACAGGCGAGTGGCCCCGGTGGCCGAGACCGCGATGCCGGCGGCGCCGGGTATAACGGTCAGAGCGGCGGCCAGGCCCAGCCCGCCGGAATATTCAGCCCAGGCGATTTTATCCAGATGCTGCTGCAGCACCTGGTTGGCGGAATAAACATCCACTCCAAACTTCTCGGCCACCTCCCGCTTGGTCTTGGAAAAGCCGATCAGGTCCTCTGTCCGGCTGCCTTCGGCCTGGCTGCGCTGACTGCCGAACAGGGATTCACCGGCCCGGTCGAATAGACTGCCCACGCCCGCCGCGGCGCCCTTGAGGGTCTTTTCCGGATCCTTGGCCAGGGACTTGAAGCCGCCGGCGGTTCTTTTGCCCGAGTCCTCGAATGATTTGGCAAAGGCCTTGTCCTGCTCCACCCTCACCATGATCTCAATGGCCTTGATTTCCTGAACCAGCTTTCTCAAGGCGGTGATGCCCACGGCCTTGAATTGGCCGTACTTGGAATTGACCGTGTAATGATTGAAGATGCCGTCGTTGACCACCCTTTGGGCCACCTCGTGGTGCGGCCCGTTCAATAGCTCCTTGGGCAGTATCTGGGAAGCCGCCAGCACCGGAGGCTGTTCATAATCGCCCGCGGCCCAGGCCGGCGCGGCCCCGCCGATTAGCACGGCCAGGGCGGCCGTCAGGATTGATTTGGCGATGCGCCGCATGGTCAAGCCCCGAAAAAGAAAAAGACGGCGGCACCGCCTTAAGGCGATGCCGCCGCGTATCTTTTTAGAAGTGGAAGGTGAAGCCCAGCCAGGGGCCGTGCATGGTGCCGTCAAAGGCGAACTCGTTGGAGCCTGAGCCGGTCTTGTAGTCCAGGTAGTACCACTTGTAGCCCAGCTTGACGGAGCCCCAGGAGGCCACGCGCCAATCCACGCCCACCAGGGCGCTCCAAGTCAGCTCGGAGCCGACGCCGAAGCCGCCCACCTCGCCGCGGGCGGCCAGGGACCAGGCCTGGTTGATCAGAAAGGCCACGCGCAGACCCACGATGGGGTCGAACCAACTCTCGTTGCCGCCCAAAAGGGTTCCCGGTCCGCCAAAGGGTCCGGCCGAGCCCTTGAGTCTGATTTCCTGCTTGAGATAGGTGTAACGGGCCGCGACGTAGGGATCGAATTGCAGGGCCGAAGCGCCCTCAAGTTTATTCACAAAGCGGTAGGCGAACCCAAGGTCAACCAGTTCCTGCCTGATCTCCAGGTCGGCGTTCACCACCAGCGGGGACTTGGTCTGCATGTCATTCTGGTTTTTCATCTTGAGGAACACGCCGTCCAGGATCAGGCCCCACTTGTTGCCCCGCCAGGCCTCGAACCGGCCCATGAGGCCGTAAAGATCGAAATTGTCAGCTACGTCACTGAAGGACAGGTTCAGGTTGGCGGTCATGCCGCTCACTGTAGAATCCACGTCCAGAGAAGGCAGCCAGACATAAGGGGTCAGTTCGAACTTCCACTCTTTGTCGCTGGCCTGGGCCTGCTGCGCCAGCAAGGGGAATATGGCAAGGGAGAGCACCATGAAGGCCCCAAGCATAATCAGTTTGGTTTTTTTCATGTCATCGTCTCCTTGGACCACGGGCTATCTGCTCAGGTCGGGGTCCATATTGGGGTCAAAGGGGATTTGATCCAGGTGCTCGATATACTCCAGGGGATCAAAGGGCAGTTTGTCCATGGCCGCCGGCGGCTGCAACAGGGCCTTGACCTCCGGGGTGGCGTTGGCAATGCCGGTCCAGGGCAAGCCATGCAACTCGGGTGAGTCCGGGTATTTCTTCTTCCAAAGCTCGTGGCGCAGCCGCATGCGGTTAAAGGGGCTTTTGAGGTGTATCAGGTTGACCAAGAGCGGCGACTTCTCCCTGGTGTCCGCGGGCAGGTAGAAAAAGGCGGCCGGAATGCCGCTGGCCTCACCCACCGGGTCCGGCGATATCCAATGACGCTTGTAATTGCCCTTGACCGTGGCGCCCAGTTTGGGGCCGGCATAGATGAACACGTAATCCCGTCGGCTGTAGGTGTCGCCGTTTAACAATAACGAGGTCTGGTCGATGCCGTCGATGATGCGGTCGGTGGGTATATACCCGGTGGCCCCGGCCAGGCGAGCGAAGGTGGTGTAAAGGTCCACCACGTGGATGATGTCGCCCACAGTGCCGGGCTTGATGGTGCCGGGCCACCAGGCCTGAGCCGGAACCCGCACGCCGCCCTCCAAGAAGTCGCCCTTGCCGCCCCTGAAGATGGTCTCGGAAAAACCGGTTCCCGGAGGCGGGTTGTGGGACATGGGCCCGTTGTCGGCCATGGCCACGACAAGGGTGTTCTCGGCGATGCCCAGCTCCTTTAGCTTGGCGGTGAGTTTGGCCATGAAGGGATCGATGTTGCATTGCAGGCCGTCCTGCAAGAGGCTTCTGGCTTGGGAGCATTTAGGGGCCACGGGCAGGAAACTGGCGAGCATGGGCCAATTGGCCACGTAAAAGGGCTTGCCCGCCTTGGCCTGGCGTTCGATGAACTCCAGGGTGCGGCGCTGGGCCTCCTGATCGATCTTCAGATAGGTCTCATGGGAGTTGTCGCCCCACTGGCGGGCCTTTTCTCCCTTTTTGCCCTCAGCCACCTGGACCCAGCCCTTGGTGATAAAGGTGTTGTCCAGTTTGTAGGGGTCTGGAGGCAGCATGTCTTCATGCAGGCCTATAGTGGCGTTGGCCTGTTCGCCGTTTTTGGTCCACAGGGAAAGTATCTGGTTGTAGCCGGTGAAAAAGGCCTCGTCAAAGCCCTGGTTGTGCGGGTAGCTGACCTCGATATCGCCCAGGTGCCACTTGCCGTGGAAAGCGGTGGCATAGCCCGCCTTGGAGAGCACCTCGGCGATGGTCACCTCCTCGCCGCGCATGCCGTGGCTTTCGCGCAGCATGCCGATGTTGTACATGCCGCTGCGTACCGCCAGACGTCCGGTGGCGGCCGCCGCCCGGGTGGGGGTACAGCCCACCTCGGTGTACATGCGCGTGAAGAGGATGCCCTCCTGGGCCATCTTGTTCAAATGGGGGGTGGTCAGGCCGCGCACCTTTTGGATGGCCGGAATGCCCACGTCGCCAAAGGCGGTGTCATCCCACATGATGTGAATGATATTCGGCGGGCGGCCGAACTTCTTTTTCAACTCGGCCAGCCGGGCGTCGAGCTTCTTGTCCTGAGCGGCCCATTTCTGGCCGTTTTGAGCCTCCAGGATGTAGTACTCGGCGTCGTGCACGATCGGCTTGGCTCCGGCGGGCAGGGGACCCGCCACCACGGCCAGTGCCAATAAAAAGACCGCCGGCAAGGCAACCAAAAAGCGCCGGTTGTATGTCATTATCTTTCCTCCCCAGGTATGAGTCAAAATCGACGTCTGGGATGAGTCGTGCCAACAGATGAAACTACGCGCCGCGCAGCCATGGATTCTGTTTTTTTGCTTTGACTGCGAAGCATTCTCACTTTTAATCTATAATACACCCAGTAGGACTTAAGCGTTATCAAAAACCCGCAAAGCCCAAAAAATGCTACACATGCCTGACATTTTTTTCGGCCACGGCAAGTTCAATGATTTTGAATACATGGCCCAAAGCGTGTTGGGCTGGGACCTGGAGATTTTTCAGCTGGAGCCAGGCAAGTTCCAGGGAGAGGCCCTGCAACTGGGCAACCGCGATTTCATGCTTTCCACCGGCTGGTTCAGCCACCGCACCGAGCAGAGAGGCGGCCAGCCGCCTTATTCACGCAATATGGTCCTGACCGCCGACCATGGCACCCAGGTGGTGTACCGCAAACAGCAGATTCCAGCCAACGGCCTCATGGTGTTCCCCCAGGGGGCTGAGGTGGACTCCATCGCCGGTGACAACACCCGGCTCATAACCGTGTCATTCAACGACAGCCTGTTGGAGGAGGCCGCCCGGTCCCTGGGGCGCCGGGATCTTAGCAAAACCTTGGACCGAGATGATTGGTTCGCGGTGGACCCGCAGGCCCTGGATCGGCTCCGCTCGCGGCTACGCCGCATCGGTCGCTTGCTGGACAGGGGAGACAGCGCCGCTGCTGGGGCGGCCATGCTGCCCGAGTTGCAAGCCGAGCTGCCCCGCCAACTCCTGAAGATGCTGGCCGGGAAGCTTGGCCCCAAAGGCCGCCCGGAGGGAAAGGTCCTCAAACGCGCCATGGCCAGGGCCAAGGAGTATCTGCGCGAAAATCCCCAGGAGCCGGTGTCAGTACAGGAACTGTGCCGCCGGATTTCAGCCAGCGAGCGCACCCTGCAGTACGGATTCAA
Source organism: Desulfarculaceae bacterium (assembly GCA_028277825.1). Classification (GTDB taxonomy): domain Bacteria; phylum Desulfobacterota; class Desulfarculia; order Desulfarculales; family Desulfarculaceae; genus Desulfoferula. The sequence continues at coordinate 313 of JANQFN010000005.1, read as the reverse complement.
GCGACGCTTCGGCGTCTCGCCCAAGCAATATCTAATGGCCCGCCGCCTCAACGGGGTGCGTAAGGATTTGCTGGCCACCGCTGAGGGCCCAAAGTTGGTGAGTGAAGCCGCCATGCGCTGGGGATTCTGGCATCTGAGTCAGTTCGCCCAGGACTATAGGCGTCTATTCGGTGAGCTGCCTTCGCAGACCTTGGGCAGGGCGCGCGGCGCCTAGCCCGGATATTTCACGAAGGTTGGACGGCATTGGCGATGCGGGTAGCATTTATCGGTGTGTTATGAAAAAAACGTCTACGCTATCAGTGTACGGTTTGTA
>JANQFN010000003.1 GCA_028277825.1 Desulfarculaceae bacterium | reverse complement strand
CTTGATAATTCGGGTAATTCTGATCATAATCTAGGGGAACTTGTCCTCCAGTCCCGGCCCGGCTTGACGGATACCGGGGCTTTGATTATATCTTCTTCTTGATTAATGACTCTTTTCGGAGACGACTCCGGAGGTTTTTGCATGAGCGTGATGAAGGAAAAGTTCCAGGAGGGTTATGGAGTCCTGTTTGAGCGTAATTGGCCTCTATGGGTGGGCGCCCTGTTGTTGGCGCTTTTGGGCACCATCTGCATGGCCGCCGGCCGCCCCTGGGGCGTGGCCGGAGGCCTGCGGGTCTGGAGCGATTGGCTATTTTACGCCATAGGACTTTATGACAAGGCCCCGACCCACGCCTTTTTCTTCAGCAGCACCGCCATTTTGACCTGGGGCCTGTTGTTCGGGGCCTTGGGCTCGGCCCTTTTGTCGCGCCAGTTCGCCTGGCGCACCGCCCCTCCCCTGGAGGTGGTCAAGGGCTTGGTGGGCGGCACCTTGATGGGCGTGGGCTCGGCCATGGCCGGCGGCTGCAATGTGGGTGGCTTCTACACCGCCCTGGCCGCGGGCTCGGTGTCTGGGTTCGCCATGATGGTGGGCCTTTTGATCGGCGCCCTGATCGGCCTCAAGTACCTGATGTGGGAGATCGAGCACATCACCACCAAGCCTCCCAAGCAGCGCGCAGCCAAAGAGGACGGCGTGGACTGGAAAAAGGTGCAGCCCTGGCTGGGTGCTGTATTCTTCGCTTTTTTGGTGGGCTGGGCCTACTGGATGTCTTTCCACGCTTACACCCAACAGGGGGTGTTGCTGGTAGCCACGCTGGGCATCGGCGTGGTGATCCAACGCTGCCGCTTCTGCTTTGTGCGCTCCTTTAGAGACCCCTTCATGACCGGCGAGGCGGTGGCCACCCGGGCGGTGGCCATTTCGGTGATCCTGAGCGTGCTGGCCTTTTTCACCATCAAGTGGTTCCGCACTGACTGGCAGATGATCTACATTTACCACCACTGGATCGGCGGCCTGGTGGGCGGCGCCATCTTCGGCATCGGCATGCTCCTGGCCGGCGGCTGCGGCTCGGGCTCGGTGTGGCGCGCCGGCGAAGGCCAGTTCAAGCTGATCCTGGCGGTGATCACCTTTTCCATGGGCAACAGCCTGTTCAAAAAATACGTCTGGACCCGGGAGGCGGCCTCGGCCTGGGGCGACCCCATGTTCCTGCCCGAGTTCACCGGCTACTTCTGGGCCATCATGATCACCGCGGCGGTGATGCTAATCTGGTGGGCAATCATGGCCTGGAACGAAGAGACTGATTCTTTGACCATTGTCTAGTATATTTGTTTGGACAGACCTACTTTCTGGCAAGGAGAGATATCATGGCTCAATGGACCGCTGATGAGGTGTTGGATGCTCGCGGGCTCAGCTGCCCCATGCCCATCCTCAAGACCAAAAAGATGATGAAGAAAATGGCCGCCGGCCAGATCCTGGAGATCCAGGGCACCGACCCGGGCACGGCCAACGACCTGCCCGCCTTTACCGAGCGCTCCGGCGACGAATATCTGGGCGAAGAGGCCGGCGACGGCTTTGTCAGCTACTTCGTGAAAAAGGGCTAAGCCCGGCGCGAAGACGCTTTGAGGATAATTGAAAAGGACCGGCCCCAATTGGGGCGGGTCCTTTTTTGTGTCTAGGGTCATAAGCCATGGGCCCATTTTACCTAAAGCAAAAAAAGAATTGGGTAAGGAAAAACGGTCGGCCCCCCGGCGGCCATATTGGCGGCGCGGATGCCACATGACCGGCGGCGCACCGGGCGGAAAACCGGCTTCAGGCCTGGCCGACCTGGCGGCGCCTTGACCAGCAGGGAGGCACCGACTATGCTGCACCCTTAGCTAACAACCTCTTCCTGGTCCCTACCCCTTCAGGCTTCGGAACATTCAGGCGTAAGTGGTAAAAAGGCAACGCGGCGGTTCTGGCCTTACGAGTCCAGTAATCTGAAACGAACGGGCACCAGAGGTAAACCTATGCGGCCTATATGAAGTGCAAAGAGCCCGGCCGTAATTATAAGAGTAGCCGACTCCATTAACTGACTAGCCCGGATATTTCACGAAGGTTGGACGGCATTGGCGATGCGGGTAGCATTTATCGGTGTGTTATGAAAAAAACGTCTACGCTATCAGTGTACGG
>JANQFN010000002.1 GCA_028277825.1 Desulfarculaceae bacterium | reverse complement strand
CCGTACACTGATAGCGTAGACGTTTTTTTCATAACACACCGATAAATGCTACCCGCATCGCCAATGCCGTCCAACCTTCGTGAAATATCCGGGCTAGTCCGCAATTGACCACAAAAAAAGCCCGGAGCCCCAGGGGACTCCGGGCCGGGGGGTATGCGCGGGTTAGCGCGGCGCACGCCAGCCGGTGATGGGCACCAGCCGGCGGTTCTTCACGTCCGCCTTGAACAGCTTCACCTTCTTGGAAGGCGCGTGGCTCTTGGCGGTCCAGGTCACCGGCGGGAAGATGCCGCCGGTCTTAAAGTCCCTCAGAGTCTCAAAGGCCGCCTTGAGGCTCTCGGGGGTCAGGTCCTTGCCCGCCCGCTTGATGGCTTCGGCAAACAGCATGGAAACCCCGATGCCGCCGATGTAGAGGCTGGTCAGCTTGGGCTTGCGGTTGTACTTCTTGGCGATCTCCCGGGCCAGCTTGATGCCGGGATCGTCGGAGGACCAGCTGCCCACAAAGCCGGCGCCGATGTAGTTTTTGGCCGCCGGGCCGCAGGCCTTGACCAGCAGGTCATCGGTGGCCCAGTTGAAGCCGAACACCTTGGGCCAGTAATTGTATTTCTCCGCGGTCTTCAAAAAGGGGATCACCGAGGGGAGCACGTCGCAGGTGACCACGATGTTGGCCTTGGCTTTTTGCAGGGCCAGCACCTGGGAGGAGGCGTCGGGCGAACCAGTGGGCAGCACCAACTCGGCCACCACCGGGATGTTGTACCTGGCGGCGCGTTCCTTGACCGCCTCCAGGCCCTTTTTGCCGTATTCCTTTCTGGTGTAAACCACACCGATGCGGGGATCCTTCATCTTCAGGTCGTACTTGATGTAGTCCATGATCACCTGGTATTGCCATTTGTACACCGCGCCCATGGCGAAGATATAGGGATTCAGGGGCTCGAAGAACTCCAGGGACAGCCCGTTGGGAATGTTGGAGATCTTGTAGCGCTTGATGTTGCGCAGGTTGGCGATGGTCTGGTTGGTGCCGCCGGTGGTCATGATGGTCAGCACTTTGTCGCGGGTGATCAGCTTTTTCACCGCGGCCACCGATTTGGGCGCCTGGAAACCGTCGTCCTCCCAGGTCATCTTGATCTTGCGGCCGTTGATGCCGCCTTTTTCGTTGATGTATTTCATGTAATCGACCATGCCGTTGCCCTGGGGAATGCCCAAGGCGGCCACCGGGCCGGTCTTGACCAGCACGAAGCCCAGCTTGACCTCGTTGTCGCTCACCCCGCGGCCGCCGGCCAGCGCCAGCCCCGCCGAGAGCAGCAACACCAGCCCCGCCAGACACAGGATCTTGAGCCATTTGCCTCTCATTTTCATCCCTCCTTTTTGCGGGCGCCCGCCGCCGGCGCACCCAGCGCGGCGGTTTCGCCCAAAACCTAATACGTAAATGGCCAGTTCTTGAATCCGGTTTTGAGACGCTGCCAGATGGCGTTGAAGCCGCCCGGCTCAAAGATCAAGAAAAGCATGATCAAAAGTCCGAAGACCGCGATGTTCCACTCTTCGTCATACTTGCCGGCCATGGCCGGCACCACCCGCTCCACCGCCTGGGCGAAGAGCTTGATGAACTCAGGGATCACCACGATGAACACCGCCCCGAAGATGGAGCCCAGGATGGAGCCCAGGCCGCCCACGATGATCATGGCCAGATACTCCACCGAGGACAGCAGGGTGAAGTGCTCCGGGTGAATGTGGCCCATGACGTAGGCGTACATGCCGCCGGCCACCCCGGCATAGAAGGCGCCCAGGGCAAAGGCCATCACCTTGTACAAGGTAAGGTTGACCCCCATCACCTCGGCGGCGATGTCGCGATCGCGCACCGCGATGAAGGCCCGGCCTACCCGGGTGCGCACGATGTTCTTGGCGGCGATCACCATGATGGCGGTGATGGCCACCAGGAAGTAATAGACCTTTTCGTCGGTGTCCAGGATATAGCCGAAGATATCCACCTCGGGCATGTACATGCCGCGCTCACCGCCGGTGAGCCCTTTCCAGGTGACCAGGATGTATTCCACCATCACCCCGAAGGACATGGTGGCCATGGCCAGGTAAAGGCCCTTCAGGCGCAGGCAGGGGATGCCCACCAACACCCCGGCCAGGGCGGCCACCACTCCGCCGGCGGGCAGGGTGATCCAGAAGGGCATGTCCAGGCCGTCGCCCAAAAGGGCGGCGGTGTAGGAGCCGATGGCCAAAAAGGCGGCGTGGCCCAGGGAAATCTGGCCGGTGAAGCCGGTCAAAAGGTTCAGGCCCAGGGCGGCCACGGTGGCGATGCAGGAGAGGTTGACCAGATAGACGATGTAGGTGTCTGAGGCATAGGGCAGGATCAGCATGGCCAGGACGAACAGACCCATCCAGGCCTTGGACCACATGGTGCCCAGGATCTTGATGTCCTCGTGGTAGCTTTCGTGGAAGGTTTTTGAGCGTAATGCCACGGCTCAGCCCCGCCATTTCATGAGGGCCGCGCGTCCGGCTGCGCCAGCTGCTGTCATACTGCGTTGTCGGCTTCGCTCCAGCCTTGATGTAGATTCAGCTACACCTTCGGCTGTCGCTCGCAGATCGCCTTGTCTGCCAGCGGCTGGCTGTGCCGGGCCCCGGTCGTAACAGTACTCTGTTATCGGTGCGATTCTTTTCATGTGAACTTGATAGGTCCCATATCAGTTATCATTTTCCGCCCAACCCTCATGAAATAGCGGGGCTACACCCTTTCCACCTCTTTGGTGCCGAACAGGCCGTAGGGCCGGATCATCAAGACTAAAAACAACACCGCGAACGGGGTTACGTCTTTCACCCCTCCGCCCACGATCTGGTCCAGATAGCCGCCGGCCAGGTTTTCGATGATGCCGATGGCTATGCCGCCGATAATGGCGCCGGGGATGGATTCCAAACCGCCTAGGATCACCGCCGGGAAGGCGGCAATGGCGATGAAGGCCAGGCCCACGTTTAAAACCATCACGTTGGCCAGAAAGATGCCGGCCACCCCGGCGATGACAAAGGAGATGCCCCAGGTCAGCGCGAAAACCCGCTTGATGTTTACCCCCATCAGGGTGGCGGTGTCCTGGTCATTGGCCGTGGCCCGCATGCCCAGTCCCAGCCGGGCGAACTTGAAGAAGACGGCAAAGGCGGTCATCAGGGCGGCGGAGATGATCATGGACCACAGATGGGTGTGGCTTAAGACAATGCCGCCGATGTGCATGGGCTCGGTGGGGAAGGGGTTGGGGAAGATGTAGTTGTGATGGCCGAAGACGATGCCGGACATGGAGCGCAAAAAGATGCTCAGGCCGATGGTGACCATCACCACCGAGAACACCGGCTCGCCCAGCATGGGCCGGATCACCAGACGCTCGGTGCCCGCGCCCAACAGAGCGGCGGCGATCAGGGTCAAGGGCACTGCCAGCCAGAAGGGCACCCCAAAGCCGGTGACCAAGTAGTAAGCCACAAAGGCGGCCACCATGATCACCTCGCCCTGGGCGAAGTTGATCACGCCGGTGCCCTTGTAGATCAACACAAAGCCCATGGCGATCAGGGCATAGAGGCTGCCCACCGCGATGCCGCTGACCAGGAGTTCAAGTAGATACAAGGATAACCCTCCCCGGCTAATACATGGACTCGATGATGTCCCTAAACTTCTTTTCAATGGTGGAGCGCCTGACCTTCATGGTGGCGGTCACCTCATCGTCGTCCTGGTCCAGCTCCTTGGTGAGGATGGAAAAGCGGCGAATCTTTTCCACCCGGGCCAACTGCTCATTCACCTGGTCCACCTCGGCCTGGATCATTTCATTGACCCGCTCGTTCTCGGCCAGGCTCTTATAAGTGGTGTAGGCGATGGAGCGCTCCTGGGCCCAGTCGGCCACGTTATCCAGCTCCAGTTGGATCAGGGCGCTCAGATACTTGCGGCCGTCGCCGACGACGATGCCCTCTTTGATGTAGGGGCTAAACTTGAGTTTGTTCTCGATCTCGCTGGGCGCGATGTTCTTGCCGTAGGCGTTGATGATCAAGTCTTTTTTGCGGTCCACGATCATCAACTGGCCGCTGTCGGCGAACTGGCCCACGTCGCCGGTCAAGAGCCAGCCGTCCTCGGTGAGGCTTTCGGCACTGCGGCCGGGCATGCGGTAGTAGCCCGCGAACACCGAGTCGCCCTTGAGCATGATCTCGCCGTCCTCGGCCAGCTTAAGCTCGATGCCCGGGATGGGCGTGCCCACCTGGCCCACCCTGATGCGGCCCTCGGCCGGAATGACGCTGATGCCGGCGCATTCGGTCATGCCGAAGCACTCGCACACCGGCACCCCGATGGCGTGATAGAACTCCAAAAGATCATCGGAGAGCGGAGCGGCGCCGCTGACGAAGATGCGCCCGTTCAAAAGCCCCAGGGAATTTTTCAGCGCCCGGAACAAGAGTAGATAGCCCAGGCCGTAAATGGCCTTCAGGTGCAACGGCACCGTCTGGCCGGCCAGGCGCCGGGCGGCCACTTTCAGGCCCAGGGGCATGATGGCGTTGAACACCCAGCGCTTGACGAACAGGGCGTCCTTGATCTTGATGTAGATGTTTGAGTGCATCTTCTCCCAGATGCGGGGCACCGACAAAAAGGCGCTGGGCGATATCTCTCTGAGGTCTTCCTGCAGGGTGGCCACGCTCTCGGCGAAGTTCACCGTGCAGCCGGCCCACATGGGAAAGATCATGGAAAAACTGCGCTCAGCCACGTGGCACAGGGGCAGGGCGGAGACAAAGGAGTCCTCAGGGCCGAAGGGCAGTATCTGGGCCAGCCCCTTTATCATGGTCACCATGTTTTTGTGGGTGATCATGGCGCCCTTGGGCTCACCGGTGGTGCCCGAGGTATAGACCATGATGGCCACGTCCTCGGGGCGGGTGTCGGCGATCATGCGCCCGAACAGCTCCGGCTCCGCCTGGTGCAGCGCACGGCCCAGCTCCTGCACCGCCTCCAGGCTTATGATCAGGGGATCGTCGTAGTTCCTAAGCCCCTTCATGTCGATGACGATGATTTTCTTGAGCAGCGGCAGGCGGTCTTTGACCTCCAGCACCTTGTCCACCTGCTCCTGGTCCTTGCACACCACCAGGCTGGACTCTGAGTTGTCCAGGGCATAGAAGCACTGCTCGGCCACGTTGGTGGGATATATGCCCACCGCCACCGCCCGGCAGGCCTGGGCGGCGATATCGGCATAGAGCCACTGGGGACAGTTGTCGCCCAGGATGGAGACCTTGCCGCCGGAATCCTCCAGGCCCAACTGCTTCATGCCCAGGGCCAGGTCGCGCACCTGTTCCAGATACTCTTGCCAACTGATGCGCTGCCAGATGCCCAGGTCTTTTTCCCGTAGCGCCACCCGGTCGCCGTAGCGGCCGGCGTTTATCTCCAAAAGCTTGGGGATGGTCAACTGGGATGTATCGTGCTGTGGCTGCATCACTCCAGCTCGCCCTCTCCCAAATAGGCCTCGATCACCCGGGGGTTGTTTTGCACCTCAGCCGGGGTGCCGTCGGCGATCATCAGCCCGAAGTCCAAGACCGTCACCCGGTCGGCGATGTCCATCACCACCCCCATGTCGTGCTCCACCATGAGGATGGTCACCCCCAACTCTTCCTTGATGTCCAGCACGAAGCGGGCGATATCCTCAGTCTCCTCCACGTTCATGCCCGCCACCGGCTCATCCAACAAAAGCAGCTTGGGGTCGTTGGCCAGGGCCCGGCCCAACTCCACCCGCTTTTGCACTCCGTAGGGCAAGGCGCCCACCGGCTGGTTGCGCACCTTTTCGATCTCCAGGAAATCGATGATCTCCTCCACCCGGCGGCGTTGCCTGGTCTCCTCGTTCAGGGCGCGGCCATAGAACAGGGCGCCGGAGAGCAGGCCGCTTTTCATGTGCAAATGGCGCCCCAGGAGCAGGTTGTCGATCACGCTCATGTGCTGGAACAGCTCGATATTCTGGAAGGTGCGTGACACCCCCAGGGCGGCTATGCGGTGGGGCTTCATCTGATTGAGCAGGTGGCCCAAAAAGACCGCGCTGCCCCGGCTGGGCCGGTAGATGCCGCTGATTACGTTGAACAGCGAGGTCTTGCCCGCGCCGTTGGGTCCGATCAGGGCGTGGATCTCGCCGTCGCTCACCTCAAAACCCACCTCGGACAGGGCGGTGATGCCGCCGAAGGTCAGGGTCAAATCCTTTATCTCAAGCTGGGCCATACTCATCCCTTATGACAACCAACGCTTGCGGCGCTTGTAGTGCTTCACCTCGGCGTAGCTCTTGCGCTCCGCTCCCTCGGTCATGCCCAGATAGAATTCCTGTACGTCTTCGTTTTGCCGGAGTTCGCGGCAGGGCCCGTCCAGGACGATGCGCCCGTTTTCCATGATGTAGCCGTAGGAGGCGAAGTTCAGGGCCAGGTTGGCGTTTTGCTCCACCAACAATAGGGTGGTGCCCTGCTCGGCGTTGATGCGCCGCAAAATCTCGAAGATGTTTTTGACCACCAAGGGGGCCAGGCCCAGGGAGGGCTCGTCCAGCATGATCAGCTTGGGCCGGCTCATCAGGGCGCGGCCCACGGCCACCATCTGCTGTTCGCCGCCGGAGAGGAACACCGCCCGCTGGTGGGCCCGCTCGGCCAAGACCGGGAAGTAGTCCAGCACCATATCCAGGTCTTTTTTTACCTCATCGCGGTCGCCGCGGGTGTAGGCCCCCACGGTGAGGTTCTCCATGACGCTCAGGTCGCTGAAGATGCGCCGGCCCTCGGGCACCATGGAGA
>JANQFN010000639.1 GCA_028277825.1 Desulfarculaceae bacterium | reverse complement strand
CAAGGTGGAGCCCTTGCTTTGGGAGCAAAACACGCCGGTGATCGTGGTGGAGCGGCTGGCGCTGCCCACGCTGCCCGATCGGGACAAGGCCTGCGAGTTCCTGCGCACCCTGGATCTTAAAAAACTGTCCCAAGTCAAGCCCGAGTTGCCTGAACACCTCAGCCTGATCAAAAACCAGGCCAAAGGGGTGGACACCAACGCCCTGGCCGATGACCTGGAGCGCCTGGGGCCCAAGGTGCGGGTCAAGACCCACGGCCTGGCCCTTTGGGGCGTGGGCGACCAATGGGTCCTGGTGTTGCATCAGACCATTAGAAAGGGCAAAAAAAAGAAGCTCAAAATCAGCCGCCGCCTTTATCTCAAGGGACCAGACTACCAGCATCTGCAGGTGGAGCAGCGCCAGTGGGTGGTGGCCAACCTCAAGCAGGCCAGGCTGCTGGCCTCCTGGGCGCCGCCCAAGCCCGTGAAGGTGGCGGCCAAGACCAGCAAGGCGGCAGCCGGTACGCCCCAGGCCCGGATCAAGGGCATGCTGAATCAATGGCTGGCCGCCTGGCAGGCCAAGGACCTGGACAGGTACATGTCTTTCTACGCCCGGGATTTCAGGGGCTCGGGCAAGAACAAGCGGCGCTGGCGGCGCTACAAGGCCCACCTCAACAAGGTCTACAAGACCATTGAGGTCAGGGCCTCAAAGCTGAAAATCAGGGTCAAGGGCAACTGGGCCACGGCCCGCTTTGTGCAGCATTACCGCTCTGACTGGCACAAGGACGTGGGCGTAAAGACCTTGCAATTGGTCAAACGCAAGGGCAAATGGCAGATCCGCCGCGAAAAGTGGCGCGCCATCAAGACCTCGCCCAAGAAGAAATCAAAATCCAGGCGTTCATAACCGGGTATTGCTTCTGCGGGGATAATGGGGGGATAATCCCTAGTTAGGTTGAAAGTGAAACAGTGGCCCGGAAAAAACTGGACATATTGGTGGTTCGCAATGATGGACCGGTGCAACCCATGAAGTTCGGATCCTGGGTGTTATATCTTTTTGTCATCTTGCTGTGCCTCACTCTGGTGGGTCTGGGCGGAGCGGGCTATCTTCTGTATGAACAGCACCAGGCCCTGCAGCGTTTGACCAAGGACACCAAAAGGCTCAGGCTCTCCACCCAGAGCCTGGAGGCCCTCTTGGCCCAGAGTCAGGGCTGGTCTCGGCTTGGCCAGTCCCGGCCCATCCAGCCGCCGCCGGCAGCGGCACCGCCCAGGCCGGCGCCCAAAACCACCACCACCGCCGCCGTGGCCAAACTGACCACCAGCACCACCAGCACCACCACCAGCACCACTTTGCCGCCGCCGCCCAGCCCGGCCCCGGCGGCAGCGCCCCAGAGCCAACAAAACCAGACGGCGCCCAATCAGGAGGAAGCGCCAGGGACCGCCAACGGCGCCTCCTCGGAGTTGGGCGAGGACCCCACCAGCTCCGATTGGG
>JANQFN010000638.1 GCA_028277825.1 Desulfarculaceae bacterium | reverse complement strand
AACGAGTTGTCCAGGCTAGCCAAGATAGTTTAGATAAGATCTGACCGGGGTGGACCGGGCGCAAAAAACGCGAACGGTCTCAAGACATAACTAAGGCGCCTCACCCGAAGGCGCCCTCTTCCCCTTACCAACTCTTCTCTTGTCTTCTCTACACGGCCCCGATCAACGCCTCAGTGCAGCGTCTCCATGGCCTGGTCGCGGGCGCGGCTGGCCGCCTTGTAGACCGCGGTTCGCGCGGCAATGCCCAATCGCCCCCGCCACCACATGGCGGCCCTTTTCAAGTACCAAGCCGCTTTTTTTTCGCCCTGCTCTCCCTGGCCCAGGTGCTCCAGGGCGGCCATGACCCGCCGGGTGAACTCAGCGCAGCTTTTCAGAGCCGAGCGCTCCATTTCCCGGCCACCCCTGGTGAGCACAACGGTATCTGCAGGTGAGTTGCCGCCGGCCAGGCCGTTGATGCTCACCGCGTCGAAATATTCGGCTGCCTCGGCCGCCACCATCTGACCCAGCAAAGTGCGGGTGCTCCGCGCCTGTCGCAAGGCGACAGCATGAAAGGCGGCGCTCAGGGACATGCGCGCTGCCGTGCTCAGAGGCCCGGAAGCATCGCCCGGCCTTTGGGCCAAGGCCTGGCGAACTTTGTCCAGGCAATCATCCACCGCACTGGTCAGCTCGGCCAGCACCTGAGGCTCCCAATAATTGCGCATGCGCTTCATGCGGGCCTCGTCGCGCCGGCCGGCCTGGGCTGCCAGGTAGCTTGCCGCTTGCTCGGTCATGTGGTTCATGGTTTGCTCCTTGCTCACTTGGCTGTCCCTGCCGCCGGTTTTGTTGGGGGAAATTGATCCGCCACTGCCGAGAAATCCAGGGGAATGTTTCTGAGGCCGGTGCCGTCGCTGCTTATGATCCAGAGGGTGCTTTTGGGGAAATAGGTGTGCCCATAATCCTTCATGCTCCGACCAGCGCTGAAAAGGATGGTTAGGTTATCTCCAGATATATCTTCAGGGGAACCAACATATTGTAGGTTTGTAAGTTTTTTCGTCTTCATATTTGCCATATCAGTGATATACAATTGAGTCATAAGTGAATAATTTTTAAACGCTTTTGTATTTGTATTGTCCCAACTGAATACCAAGTATTTACCGTCTGTTGATAGCCGAAAATATTTAATATCAATGTATTCTTGACGCTTATTCAAAATAGTAACTCTCGGGTCATCTGTATAAGCTCTGAGATCGGGAATAATTGGTGCCTTCAAGCGTGTATTTACCATATCCATTGTTACTAATTGATAGTCATATAGGCCTTTCGTATCAATTGATGCGATTATTTCATTGTACCCAGGTAATATCCCAAAGTCATAAATCCGCTTAAGCGGCTCTCGGGTGACATCGTAAGGCCCTTCTCCTGTAACGGGCATTTTCATTAAATAGCTCTCATCGGAACATGGTGGATCAGTTGAAGACATGCAGTCGGGATTCTTATCGCGAATGAAATAAATGGTTTTGCCATCATGTGAAAAGGAGGAATCACTATCTCTATATTGGTTTGTAATAGTAAGGCGCCGTATGTTTCTTCCATCACTATCCATAATATACAGGCCGCCATTTTTTCCAAAAGCATATGAAGTGAATGCTATTTTCTTGCCGTCAGGGGAGGGACTCGCACTGAAACTCACCCTCTCATCACCATCTTTCCGCAAGCACTTTATAATTCTACCTGCACCGGTCATCAGAAAAAGCCCTTTAAAGCGTACTCCACGCATATTGAATAATATTAGTTTTGTGGTGGACATAAATGAAGCTCGTCCTGTTCCTATTCGGACGTAATCATATTTTTTTTCAGGAGACTGATCAGTATAACTGCAGCCCGTTAACAACAGTACCAAAGCGCCAAACAATAGATACAATAACCAGTTTTTATGCCTCTCCATTATCTTGTCCTTTTATTCCGAAGAGTCACCATGCAAATCTCCTTCTGCCTCCTCGGCCCGGTACCAGTTCGATCTGCCTTCAAAAAACCAAATGGCGTATGACCGATATCTTTTCGCTTCAGCCACTTCTTCTGCATTCTTACGGCCCTCGCTTTTCCATTCCTCAGCGTTGGGATTATCGGGCAGACTCCTCAATTGACGCACCAACACTTCATCAGCTTCGATTAATCTGCATCGTTCAGAATCAGACTTATCTTTACATTTATCGTAAGCAATGTCGTGTTCCTTAAAATACCTATCCATCTTATCTATTGGTTTGATCCTATCCCTATTTTGGTCGTCGTTGTCCCATTTCTGCCTGTCCCTTGTACTCATCCCCTCAGTATTCCTGCCGCTACCCCAATTCTGCCCCCCATGATTGCCATAATTCGGCCCATCGGTGATGCTGCGGCCGTCGCTTCCCCAATGCACCCCGAATATCTTGACGGCTCCCCGGTGAAAGCGGTCGCTGATCCCGTGCGATTCAAATGGACGTCCCCCCCGGACTGGTTGCTGCTCTTCTGGCGAATCCTGGGCCGGCCTTTCCTCTGCGGCATAAGGCTCGTCACCCGCCCATTCATCGTCCAGATAAGTATAATCCAAAATCTCCTTCTTATAGCAACGGCAATTTGGATGCAGCGGCGGCTGGGGCATGTTGTCCGCGGATTGTTGCCCGGCCCGGGGCTCAAAGTAAAACTTCTTGCCGTGCAAGGCCGCGCACTGATTGCAGGCGTTATAGCCCTTGTTGCTATACCACTCCCAGCCCACGTGATATTTGCCTCTACGCTGACCGGACATATACGCCTCCTTAGTCCGCTGTGCCCGAAAACCGTCCCGGCAATTCCACCGGGCCGTGCGCCAAGCATATGCCCAAGGCGTGTCCGGCGGCGAGGAAGCTGGTTCAATGAATCATCTCCGCCAATAAAAACGGCGCCCCGTAAAAGAGGCGCCGTGTGGTGCAGTATAAATTTTTGGTGGCGGCTAGATCGCCCCGATCAACCTGGCAATCACCAGCCGCTGAATCTCGCTGGTCCCCTCGCCTATGGTGAGTAGCTTGTAATCCCGATAAAAGCGCTCCACGTCGTATTCCTTCATGAGCCCGTAGCCGCCGTGCAGCTGCACCGCCTCGTTGGCCACCCGGCCCATGACTTCGGAACAATACAGTTTGGCCATGGCCGCCAGCTTGCCGAACGCCTTGTGGTGGTCCTTTTGCCAGCAGGCCTTGTACAAAAGCAGACGCGCGGCCTCGATCTCCAGAGCCATGTCAGCCAGCTTGAAGGCGTTTACCTGAAACTGGGAAATGGGCCGGCCGAACTGCTCGCGCTCCCGGGAGTACTTCAGGGCCAAGTCATAGGCCCCCTGGGCGCCGCCCAGGCCCATGGCGCCGATGGACAGGCGGCCGCCGTCCAGGGTTTCCAGCATCTGGTGAAAACCCTTGCCCCGGCCGCCCAAGAGGTTGTCCTTGGGCACCCGGCAGTCGTCAAAGTACAGTTCGCTGGTGTTGGAGGCGCGCCACATCAGCTTGCCGTGCATCTCCCGGGCCTCAAAGCCTGGGGTGCCGTTTTCCACCAGGATGCAGGAGAGCTCGTCGCGGCCGTCCTCGCGGGTGCCGCTCTTGGCCATGACGGTCACACCCAGGCTGTTGGGCGCGCTGGCGTTGGTGATGAATATCTTGGAGCCGTTGAGCACCCACTCGTCGCCATCCAAAACTGCGGTAGTGGCGGCGTTGCCCGCATCAGAGCCCGCGTTGGGTTCGGTAAGGCCAAAGCCCCACAGGCCCTCGCCGGTGCACAGCTTGGGCAGGTATTTGTGCTTCTGTTCCTCGGTGCCGTAGTAATACAGCGGTGATATGCCCAGGGAGTTGCCCGCGGCGATGGTGGCCGCGTGCGACCCGTCGATGCGGGCGATCTCCTCCACGGCGATGATATAGGATACGTAATCCATGCCCTGGCCACCGTAGGCCTCGTCCACGATCATGCCGAATAGGCCCAACTCGCCCATGGCCCGGCAGGTGTCCAGGGAGAATTCCTCTTTCTCGTCCAGCTCCTGGGCTACGGGCTTGATCTCTTTTTCAGCAAAGTCCCTGACCGAGTTGCGCAGGATGTCCTGCTCCATGGATAGCTCGAAATCCATGCCCGCCTCCGAGAGAGTTTGAAAGGTAGAGTCCCAATGTAAATAAAGGGCACCTCAGCGTCAAGGCGGTCACCAGCATGGCATTGAATTATCTGGAAGACAAGCTGATTCAGGCGGCTAAGCAGTTTGCTGTATAAATTTTTCCCACCATACCCCTGCTTTGCTTATTTTTTTCCCTGCTACGCATAGGAGTTAAAACCATACCATTTGTTATTTCTAAGATTAAGTTGCTGTTATGTATGCTGTTATATCTTTTTTATTTGCCCTAGGCCAAGTTTGGCACGCTCCCTGCTCTATTGAAGGCCAAACGGGACGCACCAATCCCACACAGAAGCGAACCATGGACCTAAAGAGGAGTGTAGACATG
>JANQFN010000565.1 GCA_028277825.1 Desulfarculaceae bacterium | reverse complement strand
GCCAATGACTTCTTCCTGGAGCTGGGCAAGGTGGTGGGGCGCTATTCCCGCTCCGGGCCGGCCATGACCGCGGTGATCAGCTCCTGCCTGATGGGCATGACCACCGGCCAGGCCACGCCCAACATCGCGGTCACCGGCGCCTTCACCATCCCCCTGATGAAACGGGTGGGCTACCGGGCCGAGATCGCCGCCTCCATCGAGGCCGCCGCTTCCGGCGGGGGGCAGATCATGCCGCCCATCATGGGCGCCGGCGCCTTTGTGATGGCCGATTTTTTGGGGGTGCCCTACGCCGAGATCATCGTCACCGCCGCCATCCCGGCCCTTTTATACTTCATCTCGGTGGCTTTTTTCGTGCACTTCCACGCCCTCAAGAGCGGGGTGAAGCCCCTGCCGGAAAAGCCGGACACCGCCAAGTTGGCGGCCACCGCGCCGCTGTTCATCGTGCCGGTGTTGGCCATCCTGGTGATCCTCTACCTGGGCTACCCGGCCATGCTGGCCGCCTTTTGGGGCATAGCCGGGGTGGTGCTCATCAGCCTGGTGCGTAAAGCCACCAGGCCCAGCCTGAGCCGCATCCTGGGGGGCTGCGTAAAAGGCGCGGTCACCGGGGCCAAGGTGGCGGTGGCCTGCGCCACCCTGGGGCCCATCATCGCCCTGGTCACCAAGACCGGTCTTGGTCTTACTGTGGGCTACTCGGTGGAGCTGTGGTCCGGGGGCAGCCTGTTCTTGGCCCTGTTCATCTCCATGGCCTGCGTGATCATCCTGGGTTTGGAAGTTCCCACGGTGGCGGCCTATCTGATCGCGGTGATGGTGGCCGCCCCGGCCCTGGTGCGCCTGGGGCTGGACCCCATCCAGGCCCACATGTTCGCCTTTTACTTCGGGGCCTTTTCCGGCCTCACCCCGCCGGTGGGCATGGCCGCCATCGTGGCCAGCCGCATCGCCAAGGCGCCCTACCTGCGCACCGCGCTCAATTCCATTCTGGCCGCCGCCGCCGGCTTTCTGGTGCCCTATGTCTTCGCCTACAACGGCGATCTGCTGTTGCTCAAAGGCACCAGCCCGGCCGGCCTGGCCCTGACCCTGTTGGTGGTGCTATTGGGCCTGGCCGTGTTTCAGGTGGGCTTCGTGGGCTATCTGCTGCACCGGCTCAACCTGGTGGAGCGTTGTCTGGCCGCGGCCTCTGGTCTGGGTTTTTTGCTGTTTGCCGCCGGTGGCCAGCGCCTGATTTTGGCTGGAGCAGCGGTGCTGTTGGCCTATATTCTCATAAACAACATACGTAAACGGAGAGCCACGTTAGCCCCCGTATAAGGGTTGACCGCTGGCGGACCCAACTATATCGGCTGCAACTCCAATGGCGTAGCGACCTATTTCGAACGACAGGCGACATCAAGGGCCAATACAGAAATAGCCGTCATCGCGAGGAGCGGCAGCAATGGGGGCCGGTAAAGGAGCAAGGGAACCCCGCCGCGGCGTGGCGATCTTCCCTTTACCCCAAGCGGGATCTAGCGGGAAAGGGAAGACTGCCACGGGGCAGCGGGGAAGGCTCGCTTTCCCTTCCAAACCTCTTCGCCGCCGCCCCTCGCAATGACCACTATTTGTTTAGCTTCTAGCGCATTGCTCACAAAGGTTGAGTGTACGGCTGCGCAACCAAATGTATCGATAGTGAGAGGCAGACGGCGAGTTCCGGTTTTAGGCTTCCGGTGGCTGGCGAAGCCGGTCGTTTGGTCATCATGAAATTGTTCAGTATTTATGCCGCCACGCCAAACACATGCACTGCCTCGGCCTTACCCTTCACCTGATGGCTGCCCAGGTCCTGTAACTCAAAGGGCCGGCTGAGGCGCTCGGCGGTGGCCTGGCTGATCAACAGTTCGCTGCCCAGGGTCTTGTTGAGACCCTCTACCCGCGAGGCCAAATTCACCGTGTCGCCCACCACGCGGTACTCCATGCGCTGCTGGCTGCCGATGATGCCGGCCACCACCGGCCCGGAGTGGATGCCGATGCCCATGCCCAAGGGCGGCAGACCCGGGCGCTCGTAGCGGTTGAACTGATCCAGGGCCTCCAGCATGCCCTGACCGGCGGCCACCGCCTGGGTGGCATGGTCCTCCAGCCGGATGGGTGCACCGAACACGGCCATGATGGCATCGCCCACAAATTGGTAGACCAGGCCCTGATTCTCTTCGATGGCCGGCACCATGTGGCTGAAATAGGTGTTTAAAAGCTCGATCACCTGAGGCGGATCAAGGCGCTCGCTCAACCTGGTGTAACCCCGGATGTCGGAGAACAGCACCGATACCTCGGTGCTGGTGCCGCCGGGCTCGGGCGGGTTATCCAGGATGGCCTGGGCGATGGCCGGGGTGACGAAGCGGCCGAAGGCGTCTTTGATGCGCTCCCGCTCGGCCAGGCCGGCGGCCATCTGGTTGAAGCTGGCCGAGAGCACCCCCAACTCGTCGTTGTCGTTCACCGGCACCCGCACGCTCAAATCCCCGGCCTGAAGCTTGGCGATGGCATTTTCCAGCCGCCGGGCCGGTTCGCTGATGCTTTTGGCCACCAACCGGGGCAGGACCAGGGCCATGACGGCCGAGACCGCCAACAAATAAAAGATCACGTTCAACAGGCTGTCCAGGCCCACGCTTGGATCGCGCACCATGGTGAAGCGGGCGATGCGGTAGACCATGGTGGACAGCACTATCATGGGACCCAGACCCACCATGAAAAAAGAGAACATAAGACGGCGCTTGAGCGGCAGCCGGAAGGCGCCTTTGACCTCGAGCAGGCCGCCTTCCGGGAAAAACCAAGGACGCAAACGGCGGAAAAAGCGGTCACAGGCGAAAAACACGATGGTGGCGGTGGCCACGCCCGAGACCAGGATGCCGGCGAAGACCCGGAAGCCGAAGGCCAGCTCCTGCCGCAGGGCGGTCCCTGCCGGCACGGCTTGCAGACTGTGGAAGGTCATGAATAACGCAGCGATGACCCAGATGGCCATGCTCGTCAGGCTGTAGATCAGGGGCGCGTTGAGGGTGTCTCGTTGGGCCTTGGCCAACAACTCCGGCTTAGGAGTGCCGCCGCCGGCCAGGATCTGCCCCGCCTCAAGGATGGAACGCTGCCAGTACCGGGTGGTCACGAAACCCAATCCCACAAGCCCCAGGGTCATTAGGAATATGGTGGTGAGTTCCCGGTCCAAATCAATGACAAAGGTGTCCGGCTCCACGAACATGAAGTAGGTGGTGCAAAAAAAGGCGCCGACCACGTTGGAGGCAATCTGTATGACCGCCAGACGCAAGCGGGGCCGCGAAGGCACCTCCGGGAGCCCTTCAATATTTATAGTTTGACCAGGCAAGATACACCTCCCCGGCTGGTTCTCGGCTCGATAATAGCACAGGATGCGATCACAAAGGGCTTGACGCCGCCGCACCGCTGGGAAAATCATAGTGCACGCCTCCACTCCGGCGGCTGCGGGAATAGTTATGAAGGAAGCGCCAAAAAACATACTGCTGGTCAACCCGCCCCTGGCCAGCCCCATTGCGCCGCCGCGGGGCCTGGCCCGGGCCGCTAGAGCCTTGGCCGGCCTGGGCCTCAAGCTCCAGCTTTGGGACGCCAACCTGGAGCTTTGGCAGACCGCTTTGCTGCCAGGAGCCGCTGAGGCAGCTCAGGTTTTGCGCAGTGGTGCTTTCTACCAGCCCGAGACCTACCTGACCGCTTGGGAGCGGGTGAGGCGGGCGGGAGAGCGGTTCGAAGCGGAATCATGGCGGGAGGCGGCGGCGGGCGGTCTGGGTCAGAGCCTGCCTCCGGGGCCGGCGTTGCTGGTTATCAACCTGGAGCACCCTGAGCAGTGGCCCTGCGCCGTCATGCTGGCCGAGATCGCCAAGGATCTAGAACCTCAAACCACGGTGGCCCTGCTGGGTTCCTGCCTGGTCTCCAGGGGCGGACCGGGCGGCGGGCCCTGGGACCACCTGTTGGCCGGACCGGAGGGGTTGTGCCGCCTGCTTGGCCATGAGCCGCCGACAGAGGCGGCGCCGGATTTCAGCGGCCTTGCTCTGGATGAGTATCTCTCGCCAAAGCCGGCGACGGAACTGGGGCCGTTGTTTTCACCGGCCGATCCCCCCGGGCCCGGGGAACTGGCCGGCTTGGTCAACGCCGGCGTTGACCTGCTGCGCTGGCGTTTGCCAGAGGGAGACAATGTTGCACCAGACGGCCTGCTCAAGGGGTTTCGCCGCTCCTTGAAGGCCGCCGCCGCCGCGGGTCTGTGGAGCCATTTGCACTTGCCGGCGGAGGGTCCCTGGCGGGAGGGGTTGCTGCACATGGCCGGGGTGAACCCCCATCTGGTGCACTCCTGGTCCCCGCCGCGCCCCTGGCCCTGGCAGCCGGGTTTCGGCCAGGACCTGGCACAGCCCCACGGCGGCGGCTACGACGAATTGACGCCAATGCCCGGCCGTCCCCTGTGGCGGGCCCTGAGCGGGGTCGAGCACCTGGTGCTTTACCTCAGACACCACGGCCTGGAGCGGATGCGGCGCTGGTGGCTGCCCCCGGCAGGGCCGCCCTACCAGTTGGGCAGTGAGGTGAGCTATCACTACCACCGGCCGGACGACCTGCCCGCCCAGCGGCTGGAGCAGATCGCCCGGCTCATTTTGGCCGCGGGCAAAGTGGGCTCCAAGTGGCTGCGCCACAATTTGGAAAAAGCCTATATGGTGGGCTGGGCTCAGGAGCGCGGGGTGATGGTGGGCACCGACACCCTCAAGCGGCCCCGGCAGGAGTACCTCGACGCCATCCATGAACAGAGCGGCTACGACCTGAGCGGCTACGCCGAGCGCGGCTACATCTCCATCCTGCCCCAATACCGGGGCCTGGGGGTGGGCAGCCAGCTGATCCAGCGGCTGGTGGCCCGGGCCGGCGACTTGCAGATGTTTGTTATCGTGGGGCGGGAAAACAAGGGCGGCGAGCAGATCCTGAGGCGCAACCAGACCAGGCTGGTGGCCACCTATTACAGCCGCAAGTTGGACAAGGAGATGGGCATCTGGATGCCGGTGGACCAGGAGCCGCCCCAGCCCACGCCCAAGAAGGCGCAAATCCCATGAGGCTGGCGGTGCTCAGCGTACGCGGGGCGGATTATCACCCCAACCGGCGCCTGGCCGAAGCCGCAGGCATGCTGGGCCATGATTTGACCCTGTTGCATCCCTTCCACACCTGGAGCGCCCTGGCCAGCGGCGCCGCCGGCCTGCTGAGCGCCGAGGCCCTGCCCAAAATGGACGTGGTGCTGCCCCGGGTGGGTTCCACGGTGAGCGACTACTCCCTGGCCCTGATCCGCCAAATGGAACTGATGGGCTATCCCCTGGTGAATCGGGCGGCGGCCATCGAACTGGCCCGGCACCAATACCTGACCCTGCAGGCCTTGGCCGGGGCCGGGCTGCCGGTGCCCGACAGCGTGCTGGTCAACCGGGCCGAGGGTTGGGAGTCGGCGGTGGAGCGCCTGGGCGGTTATCCCCTGGTGGTCAAGCTGGTCAGCGGCCGCCAGGGCCGGGGGGTGGCCCTGCTAACCGGCTCCGAGGAGGCGGAGCGAGCCCGGACGCTTTTGATGCACCAGCGCCGCGGACTGCTTTTGCAGCGCTATTATCCGCCGGAGTCAAGACGCGATCTGCGCGTGCTGGTAATCGGCGGCCGGGCGCTGGCGGCCATGACGCTCAAGCCTGCGGCCGGTGAATTCCGTGGCAATGTGCATCTGGGAGGGGCGGTCAGCAACCTGGCGCCGGAGGGAGAACCCGCAGAACTGGCGGTTAAGGCAACTGCCGCCCTGGGCCTGGAGGTGGCTGGCGTGGATATCTTGCAGACCGACGAGGGCCCGCGTTTGCTGGAGTTGAATTATTCGCCGGGATTCAAAGGCTTGGAACAGGCCAGCGGCAGAGACATCGCCGCCGAGTTGGTGCAATTCGTTGTCTCGCAATTTGAATGATCACTTCAAAGAAAGTCAAAGGGTTAGTAATGGTTCCTAATTATTTTATGGTCAAGATACCATGCCGTTTCGTATAATAGGGTTTAATCGAATCAGGCCAATCGGGTCAGTTATGCCAAATATGGGGAGTTTGAGAGGTATTTACATGATAGCCGGCAAAATGGGTGCGAAAACCATGACCAAGCTGCTGACGGCCTGTATTTTGGCCCTGGCCGCCGTCACTATATCGGGTGGCGCCGCCATGGCCAAAAGCCCAGACATCATCCGGGTGGGCGTTTTGCAAGAGCCCAAGAGCCTCAATCTCTGGCTGGCTAGCGACGCCTGGTCCAAGCGGGTGCTGAACATGATATTTCAACCCCTGTACATCCGCGAGCCCAAGAGCCAAAAGCTGGTGCCCTGGCTGGCCGCCGAAGAACCGGAGTATGACGGCTACAAGATCGCCTACACGGTCAAATTGAGGCCGGCCAAATGGTCCGACGGCACTGAGTTCACCTCCGCCGACGTCATCTTCACCGGCAATATGATCAAAAAGCTCAAGATGCCCCGCTTCAACTCCAAGTGGAAATTCGTCAAGAAGATGGTCGCCATTGACAAGCACACCGTGCAGTTTGTGCTCAAAAAGCCCAAGGCCATCTTTTTGACCCGAACCCTGACCACGCCCATCGTGCAGAAAAAGCAGTGGGAAAAGATATTGGCTTCGGTCAAGGGCGAAAAGAAGCCTTTAAAGAAGTTCCTGCGCTACAAACTGAAGAATCCGGTGGGCACCGGGCCCTTCATGCTGGCCAACTGGAAAAAGGGCGTCTTCGTCTATCTCAAAAAGAACCCCAATTTCTTCAGCCTGAACAAGACCATCGACGGCATGGCCCTGGGGCCGCACATCAAGGGCATCATCTTCAAGGTCTTCGGCACCGCCGACGCCGCGGTGTTGGCGCTGAGAAAGGGCGACATCGACTTTTACTGGAACGGCATCCAGGCCGGCTACTTGAAGTCGATCAAGGGCGACCCCAAGATCAAGATATACACCAACAAAAAGAGTGCCTTGTACTTCATGGGCTTTAACCTGCGTAAAGCCCCCTTCAACGACGTAAACCTCAGACGGGCCATCGCCACTCTTATCAGCAAGGACTTCATCATCAAACGCATCCTGCAGGGTTATGGCGACGTGCTGCATTCCCTTATCCCGCCGGGCAACCAGTTCTACTACAACCCCAACGTGCCCCGCTACGGCTACGGCAAGCCGGTGGCTGATCGCGTCAAGATGGCCTACGCTATCCTCACCGAGGCCGGCTACACCTGGAAGGTGCCGCCGGTCACCGCCGACGGCAAGGTGGTCAAGGGCAAGGGCATCATGCTGCCCGGCGGCAAGCCCATGGCCGAGTTCACCATCCTCACCCCTCCGGCCGACTACGATCCCCACCGGGCCATGAGCGGCCAGATGATCCAGGAGTGGCTCCGGGCGGTGGGCATCCCGGCCCTGAGCCGGCCCATGGCCTTCGGCGCCCTGATCCAGAAGGTAAAGGGCCAGCGCGATTTTGACTGCTTCATCCTGGGCTACGGCAAGCTCTCCCTGGACCCGGGTTACCTCAGGGCCTTTTTCCATTCCAAGATGGACAAGCCCCGCGGCTGGAACATGAGCGGCTACCGCAACTTCGACTTCGACCACCTGGCCAACTCCTCCAACGACGCCATGGATCCGGTGATCCGTCAGGAGATGATTCATAAGCTGCAGGTGATGCTCATGCGCGACGTGCCCTACATCCCGCTGTACAACCCCCTGGTGGTGGAGGGCGTGCGCACCGACCGCTTCAGCGGCTGGGTGCCCACGGTGGGCGGCATCGGCAACATCTGGTCCTTCTGCCAGATCAAGCCGGCCAAATAGCTTAAATGATTCGATCTGAGATTCGGGCCGGGCGTGGGCGGCGACAAAACCGCCCCCGCCCGCGCCCGTAAATGTTTTATAATGGTGCGCCGCGGGAGTTGGCGGCGTTCCTGATCTTCGGCGGTCCCGGGTCCCCGGCCCGCCGCCCCAGCGCCTCAGGCGCCGGATACGGCAGCAGGGGGACGAAAACCTGACGCGATGAAAATATTCGTTTTAAAGAGACTGGCCCAGGTGGTGGTGATCCTGTTTTTGATCCTCACCATCCTCTTCGTACTGTTCCGCCTGGCCCCGGGCGACCCGGTCTCGCGCCTGGTGGACCCCAACCTCACCGCCGAGGAGGCCCAGCACCTGATCAGCCAGTTGGGTTTGGATGAACCGATCTGGACCCAGTACGTCATCTATCTCAAAAACTTCGTCACTGGCGAGTTCGGCTATTCCTTCCATTACGGCGAACCGGTGGCCACCGTCATCTGGGAGAAGCTGCCCAACACGGTGCTGTTGTTCACCACGGCGGTGATCCTGGCCGCCCTGGTGGGCATCGCCTGGGGCAAGATCGCCGCCTGGCGGCGGGGCAAGTTCGCCGACGCCGGACTGACCATTGTAGCCCTGGTCACCCACACCCTCTTTCTGCCCTGGCTGGCCCTCTTGTTGGTCTGGATCTTCGCCTACCATCTGGACTGGTTCCCCATAACCGGCATGGTCTCCGACGAGGTCTGGCTGGATCCGGACGCCGGTTTTTTCACCAAGGCGGCCGACGTGCTCTATCACATGGCCCTGCCGCTCACCACCCTGTTCGTGATTCACTTCGGCTCCTATCTGTTGGTGATGCGCTCGGCCATGCTGGACACCCTCAAGGAAGACTACATCCTCCTGGCCCGGGCCAAGGGTCTGACCGAGCGGGCCATTAGGAACAAGCACGCCGCGCCCAACGCCTGGCTGCCGGTGGTGACCAGCGTGGGACTCTCCCTGGCCTTTTCCATCAACGGCGGCGCTCTGACCGAGACCGTGTTCTCCTGGCCCGGCATTGGCCGCGAGCTGGTCTTCGCGGTGAGCCACAACGACTATCCCCTGGCCCAGGCTTCGTTTCTGTTGATCGCCACCGTGGTGCTGATCTCCAACGTGGTGGTGGACGTGCTCTACGCCTACCTGGACCCCAGGATCAGGTATTAGAAAGGAGGTGAGCATGGCCGACAAAACAAATACCGCCCTGCCCGCCTCCCAGCGGCGCCACCCCCGGCGCGAGCGCCTGGCCGAGGACTGGAAGGTATTTCGGCAAAACCTCCTGGGCCGCATCGGCATGAGCCTTTTGGTCATGTTCGGGCTTATGGCGGTCCTGAGCTACATCCCGCCCCTGATCGACCCCATGTATCACCCCATGACCGGGGTGGACCCCAACGTGGTCTCCTCCACCGGCCCCAGTTGGACCCACTGGCTGGGTACGGACTTCATGGGCCGCGACATCCTGAGCCAACTTTTGGCCGGGGCGCGCATCGCCTTCATGGTGGGGGTCTCGGCGGCGGTGATGGCCGTGGTCTTGGGCACCGCGGTGGGCATGACCGCCGGCTACATGGGCAAGGCCACCGACACCGTCCTCATGCGCCTGGCCGACATGATCATGGTGATGCCCACCCTCTTGGTGGTGCTGATGCTGGCCGCCCTGTTCGGCAAGCTCAATATCTGGACCATCGTCCTGATGATCGCGCTGTTCAGGTGGCCCGGGGTCAGCCGGGTGATCCGGGCCCAGACCCTGAGCCTCAAGCAGCGGCCTTTCATCGACGCCGCCCGGGTGGCCGGGGCCTCCCACGCCCGCATCATCTTCCGCCACATCATGCCCAACGTCCTGCCTCTGGCCTTTTTGTACATGACCTTTAGGGTCACCTCGGCCATCGTCATCGAGGCCGGCCTGGCCTTTTTGGGCTTCGGCGATCCGGGCACGGTCAGTTGGGGCATGATGCTGCAGTGGGTCTGGAAGACAGGCCACATGTTCCAGGCGCCGTACTGGCTATTGCCGCCGGGCATCTGCATCTCCTTGATCACCCTGAGCTTCTACATGCTGGGCCGGGCCATGGACGATGTCCTGGATCCACGCCTCCGGGAGGAGAAGTAGACCGTGGCACTGCTCAGCGTGGAAAACCTCTCCATCGGCTACAGCACCAAGGCCGGTCT
>JANQFN010000550.1 GCA_028277825.1 Desulfarculaceae bacterium | reverse complement strand
TAGCTAAAGCTACGTCGAGGCCCAAGCGCAGCCAGCAACACCGTATGCCGGTGGCTGGCGCAGCCGGACACACGGCCTTCATGAAATATGCGGGCTAAGACTCCTTGCCCACGCTGTAGGCCTTGGCCGCCACGGGTCCCACTCCGTGATAGGTCATGCTGCCCGAGGCATAGCCCAGGGGGTCGATCTTCATCACGTCGGGCTTACCCTCTGTCAGGCAGTCCTGGTCCACGTGGGTCTGAATGATCTCACCCACCACCAGTATGTGGCTGCCCAGGTCCAGGGAATCCTTCACCCGGCACTCGAAGTTAACGGGGCATTCCACGGCCAGCGGCGCCTGGTCCAGGCCGCCGAAGAAAACTGCGAACACCTCTGACTTGTCCCGTTCCCTGCCCGAGTAGAGCCCGCAATAGTCCACTTGCGCGGCCTGGGCCAGGGAGGGGACGTTGACCGAGAAGACGCCGTGTTCTGCAATGCCCTTGAGGGTGTGGCGGATCTTGCGGATGGCCACCGAGATGTGCGGCGGGGTCTGGCTGGCGATGCCGCACCAGGACACGGCCATGAAGTTGGCCTTTCCCGCCACCATGGCGCCCACCAGGACCGCTGGTTTGGGAAAGAGGTGGGTGCTGGGCCCTATGGTTGTCTTGTCCATTTCCCTTCTCCCTAGAGATGGAATACGGCCCGGAGCCCGGCCACTTCCTGGGCGCAATGGTTTTTGAGTACCGGATGGTAAAGGTCTTTTAGCTCGCCGTCCAGCACGTCGTGGCCCAGGATGCCCAGCGAGTGCAGGATTTGGGTCACCGCCGGGGACAGGGCGCGCATGGCCCCGTCCTCGACGTTCAGCGCCACGCCCAGCTTCTGGCCCGGCAATGCCAGGGCGTAGGAGCCCTCGCTGCCGGTCTTGGCCAATACCTGGCCGGGAGCGGCCTGCATCACCCGGGTGCAGAGGCGGCCGGAGCCGGCGATCATCTCAGGATGGGCCAGGCAGGCGGCCATCATCTCCTGGATCGCCTCGATTGTCTCCCGCTTCAGCCCGGAGTCCTCCGGCGCGGCCAGGCGGGCATAGCCCCCGGCCAGGGCGATCAGGGGTAGGCGGTGCACCGGCGCGCCGCAGCCGTCGATGCCGATACCGATGTGCTCGGCCGGGTAGTTGCACAACTGGGCGATGCTTGCCAAGATCAACTGTTGCACGGGATGGCCGGGGCTGGTGTAATCCGCGCTGTCGTAGCCCAGGTGGGCGCAGAGCACCAGCATGGCCGCATGCTTGCCCGCGCAGTTGTTGTGCTGGGGTAGAGGTTTGAGCCCCTGTTCCTGCATGGCCTGGGCCGTGGGCTGGTGGGAGGGCCGGTGCACCCCACAGGTCAAGAGGTCGGGGCTCAAACCGGCCTTGTCCAGCATGCTCAACACCGCATCCACCTGGAACTCCTCTCCGTTGAGGGAGCCGCACATGCAGGCGATCTCCGCACGCGTCAGGCCATAGCGCCCGGCGGCGCCGCTGGTGAGCACCGGCAGGGCCTGCAGGGGCTTGGCCGCCGAGCGCAGGAAGGTGGGCATGGCCGGGTGTCCCAATCCTTTGATCCGCTGCCCGTCTGGTCCGCAGATCACCACCGCGCCCCGGTGCAGGGACTCGCTCAAACCTCCCCGGAACAATTCAACCAGGGGCTCGGCATACTCGGCTGGCGCCCCGCCTCGGGGGTGCTCATGGCTGTGCTCACCGTGGTGGTGGTGACCACGGTGATTGCTAACTAGTAGCGATTCCTTCATTTATGCACCTTTTTTCTTCTAGACATTGACATGTGCAGAGGGCGGCGTTAACTTTAGAGACAGATAGAGGGAAGGTGCAAAAACGGTCACCCCCTGCGACTGAGCCTTCATTGGCCTGGCGAACGGAAAGAAACACCCCCTCTCCCGTGAGCGGCCTGTGAAGACTACCTTTCCTCCCCTCCTCCCAGAGGGCCCTGGGGCTTGTGGCCCTAGGGCCCTCACTTTATACTGCTTTATAGGATTCCTCAAGCTTAAGGTGGTTGCTATGCCCGCTGATGCTGAACCACGGGTTAACACCGGTCTCATGCGCCTGGCCGCGGAGCCACCGGAGCGCCTGGGCAAGGCCCGTTTGGGCCTGTTGTGCAATCCGGCGGCGGTGACCGCCGACTTCACCCCGGCCTGGCTGGCCGTGCAGCGGGCCCTGCCCGGCAATATCAAGGCCCTGTTCGGCCCGCAGCACGGCTATCTGGCCGACAAACAGGACAACATGGTCGAGAGCCAGCACAGCAGCCATCCCCACCTGGGCGTGCCGGTCTACTCCCTCTACGGCGAAACCCGGCGGCCCACCCTGGAGATGCTGGCCCACATCGACGTACTTTTGGTGGACCTGGTGGACGTGGGTTGTAGGGTATACACTTTTTTCAGCACCCTGGTGGCCTGCCTGGAGGAATGCGCCGCCAGGGGCAAGGCCCTGTGGGTCCTGGACCGGCCCAACCCCATCGGCCGGGGTGAGGAAGGGCCCATTTTGCCTGAGGAGCTTTTCAGCTTCGTGGGGGCCCATGACATGCCCTTGCGCCACGGCCTCAGCCTGGGCGAGTTGGCCCGCCTGGTGGCCGCCGAGCGCGGGCTGGATGTGGAGTTGGAGGTGGTGGCCTGTGAGGGCTGGGAGGGCGGCGGCTTTGAGACCACCGGCCTGCCCTGGGTGATGCCCTCGCCCAACATGCCCGCCCTGGACACCGCCCGGGTCTATCCCGGCCAGGTGCTCTTGGAGGGCACCAGCCTGAGCGAGGGGCGGGGCACCACCCGGCCTTTTGAGGTGTTCGGTGCGCCGGGTCTGGTGCCCGAGGCGGTGGCCGCCGAGATCGAGCCCCTGGCCCTGGCCGGATGCAGGCTCAGGCCCCTGGGCTTTGAACCCACCTTCCACAAATACGCCGCTCAGAGCTGCGGCGGTTTTCAAGTGCATGTCACCACCCCGGCCGCCTTCCGGCCGGTGCGCCTTACCTGCGCCCTGTTGGCGGCCATCAGCCGGGCCCAGCCGGGGCTGTGGTCCTTGCGTGAGCCGCCCTATGAGTATGAAAACCAGCGCCGGCCCCTGGACCTCTTATTGGGCGACGCCGAGGCGGTGGACCTGCTGGTGGCCGGCGCGCCGCTGGCCGAGATCGAGGGACGCTGGCGGGAAGGCCTCAAAGAGTGGCGGGAGCGGGTGACTGGGGTGCTGCTCTATCCGGAAGAGTAAGAGGTTGAGTAAGTAAAAGAAAGCGGGCGAAAAAGGACTCTTCAAATGTAGGGGCGAGGTTTATCCCCGCCCGTCTTTATCTTAGGTTAACTGCCGCCCAGTGACCTCTTGTCGCCTGCGGCGACCCGGACAATGAATTGTCCGGGCTGGCCGAAATCATCTCTTTTTCTGAACGTGCCGCGAAGTTGTCAGGTTTGGTCCGGGGC
>JANQFN010000562.1 GCA_028277825.1 Desulfarculaceae bacterium | reverse complement strand
GTATCCAACTTCGGCCACGTGATCAACATGGCCGGTCTGTGCCAATTGGCCTCCTGCATACCCCCCGCTCCGGAGGTGGCCAACTACCTGAGCCTGGCTATGGGCATGCCCCTGACCTTTGAGGAGATGCTGGTGATCGGCGAGCGTGTGGCCAACCTGCGCATCGCCTTCAACCTGCGCGAGGGAGTGAACAACCTGCGGGACTATAAATTGCCCCCCAGAATTTTGGGCATACCGCCCCTGGCCGGAGGCGCCACCAAGGACGTGACGGTGGATAACGAAACTCAGGTGCGCGACTACTACACCGCCATGGGCTGGAGCCCGGAAAACGGCGTGCCCACCCAGGACACATTCCAGCGTCTGGGCCTGGATTTCGCAAGCGAGGTCTGCCAGGGATGAGGGACCGCGCATCCGATGGAAAGCACGAGGGCCCATGGGCTCTGTGACCGGAGGGGCGGTCATTTTAGGGACCGTAGTTGGAGGGAAAGAATTGGCGCCGACGGCCCGAGTCGGGAACTGAT
This sequence comes from Desulfarculaceae bacterium, assembly GCA_028277825.1. Classification (GTDB taxonomy): domain Bacteria; phylum Desulfobacterota; class Desulfarculia; order Desulfarculales; family Desulfarculaceae; genus Desulfoferula. The sequence goes on along the minus strand of JANQFN010000562.1, from coordinate 8,658 downwards.
TTTCCCCAACGGCAAAGGATTTTGATTGCAAGCGGAAAAGGAAGAGATCCGGCGCAAAGCTGGAATACAAAAAGGCCTTAGAACAAGTTTAGGAGGTAATTATGGCCAAAGAACAGTTTGCCACTTGTCCTGAATGGTGCATGCCGTCCGAGGGAACCTGGGTGCCTTATGACTTGACCCGCGACGACATGAAAAAGACCTTCAACGAGGACATCAGGCAGTTTCCCCTGACCTACATTGGCCAGGTGTCGCCCTCCATCGTGGGATGGAGTGCTTATAAACAGGCCGGAGTGGAAGCCAAGAGCAACTCCATGACCCACGCCCTGATAACCACCACCGGCTTGTCCAGCACCGGCATCGTTGAAGAAATCCAAGCGGTGCTCAAGGAAGCCGACGTGGAGTCCACGGTGTTCGACGGAATCACCACCAACCCCAAGGACCATGAGTGCGAGGCGGCCTACGCGGTATACAAAGAGGCCGGTTGCGACGGCGTAGTCAGCGTCGGTGGCGGCAGCTCTCATGACTCGGGCAAGGCTGTGCGCCTGCAGGCCTGGCTGGAGCAAAACGGCGACGACCGCAAGCTCAGGGACTTTGCCTGTAACCTGAACCCTCATTACACCACCAAGATGCCCACCTTCCCGGACATCTCGGGCATCCCCCAGGTGGCGGTAAACGCCTCTACGGGCACCGGCGCTCAGTTCACCTCCACCGCGGTGATCAACGACACCGAGCTGCAGTACAAGCTGGTGGTGGTGGTGCCTGGCGGACTGCCCAGCGTGGCCATCGACGACCCTCTACTGCACCGCACGCAGCCTCCCCACGTGCTGGCTGGCGCGGGCATGGACGCCATCGTGCACGCTCTGGAATCCCTCACCGGTCGCCTTAACTGCCCGGTGGCCCGTTCCCAAAGCCTGATGGGCATCCAGTACATGGCAAACAACCTCAGGGAGGCCGTGGGCAATCCCCAGAACCACCAGGCCATGGAAAACGTGGTTTGGGGCATGGTGCTTTGCTCCTATGGCTTCCTCAAGGTCGGCGCGGTGGGCGTCATTCACACCCTGGCCCACATGCTGGGCGCCATGGGCGACGGCATGGCCCACCACGGCCTAGCCAACGCCATCTTCATGATCCCGGTTTCACGCTGGAACATGATCGCCAATCCGCAGGCCTACAAGGACGTGGGGTTGGCCATTGGGATGGAGGATATCCGTTACCAGATGCCCATTCACGCCGCCGAGGCCACCATCGACGAACTGGAGAAACTGCGCAACGACGTGGGTATCACCAACTGCAGTCTGAAGCAATTCGACTGGTTCATGGAAAAACCAGATGACTATATAGAGCACGCCGCCATCTGGGGCTACAACGACTTCACCAGGGAGGCGAACAACCGTCAGACTTCGCCCCAGGACCTCAAGGATCTGTTGTACGCCCAAATCTACTAAGTGATGAAAATACCGGGTCCAGGCCCCATCGCGAGGTCTGGACCCGGCCAAACCAATTGATGGATTTTGACAAGGGTTTAGCAAGAGCCAGATGCAAGTCGGCTTAGAAATATTTTACCGCTTGTCCGGGGCCTGTCCGGCAGCTGACCGACGGCACCCAACCGGGGATGGGGGGCGCGGTGTTGCTGACTAAGGGCGGCTACTGGGGCAGGGTGCTCAGGGTGGACCTCTCTGGTGGCGAGGTCAGCCAAGAGCGCCTGTTCGACAGGGAATTGAAGATGGTGATCGGCGGTTCTGGCTATGGCGCCAAGGTACTCTTGCAGGAGGTGCCCGCTTCGGTGAAGCCGCTGGATCCTGAAAACCGCCTTGTTTTCGCGCCGGGTCCTTTGCAGGCCACCCGCGTCAGCGGGGCCGCCAAGTGCAGCATCGTCTCCCGCTCGCCCCTGACCGGAATATTCGGAGAGACCTCGGTTGGCTCTAGTTGGGGACTGGAGTTGAAAAGGGCCGGCTTTGACGCCCTTATCGTGCAGGGCAGGGCCAGCCGGCCCGTGTTCATCTCCATCAGAGACCTGGTGGTCGACGTGGTTCCGGCCGGCGCCTTATGGGGCCTGGACGCTTTTGATGCCTCCGACGGCATCAAGCGCGCCTTGGGCGAGAGCTGGGCCAGCGTGGCCTGCATCGGAACCGCTGGTGAGAGGCAAGTGGCCATCGCCAGCATCTCCGTGGACAAGCTCAGCGTGGGCGGGAGATGCGGCCTGGGGGCCGTGATGGGCAGCAAAAACCTCAAGGGCATCGCGGTGGAGGGTACCGGGGAGGCCCCGGTGGCCGATCCCGTCAGGTTGGCCTCCACGGCCAGGTCCTTCGACGAGGTGCTGATTGAAAACAGCAAGGACTACCTGAGCCGCAAGGGAACCCCCTTGGCGGTGAGGCCGGCGGAAGCGCTGGGCGAGCTGCCCATCCGCTACTGGCGCGGTGAAACCTGGAACGAAGGTGCGGCCAAGATTGGGGCGCCCCAATACGATCAGGTGTTGAAACCCCGTCCCCGGTCCTGTCCCCATTGCGCGCTGAAGTGCCGGCGCGAAGTCCAGGTGAGCCGGCCCGCCAAATACAGCGTGTCGCCGGGCCCGGGCCCGGAATACTCTACCCTGGCCATGCTGGGCAGCAACTGCATGCTCTCAGACCTCAAGGCCATCGCCAAGGCCAATGACCTTTGCAACCGCTCTGGCATCGATACCATTTCGGCTGGGGCCTTCGCCGGCTTCATCATGGAATGCTTCGAATCGGGCTTCATCACCAGAGCTGAAACCGGCGGGATGAAGTTGTCTTGGGGCGATGCAGACGGGGTGCTGGAGTTCATCAGCCAAATCGGTTTGCGCCAGGGTTATTTTGGCGAGCTTTTGGCCCAGGGCATCGTCCCCGCCGCGGCCAAGATCGGCAAGGGCGCCGGCTCGGTAGCCATGCACGTCAAGGGCCTGGACCTTCCGGCCCACGACCCCCGTGCCATTTACTCCCTGGCCATCAGCTATGCCACTGCCAGCCGGGGCGCCAGCCAGTCGGGCGGCAACCTCCCGGGAAGTTCCTTGGGCACCCTGTCGGCCACGAACGGCTCCAACAACGGCGCAAAACCCAGGGATATGCGCCACACGGAGATCACCGTCGCCAAGCAGCAGGACCGGGCCGCCTCGATGAACTCTTTGTGCCTGTGCAAGGGCGTGCTTTTGGGCGGGGTTGACATCGAAGAGATGTTGGACCTGCTCAACGCGGTCACCGGCTGGGGCTGGAACCTGCAGGAGTTGGTCAAAGCCGGCCAGCGTATTACCAACATGCAACGCATGGTCGACGTGAAATATGGCGTGGGCAGCGCCGACGACCGCATACCTGAACGCCTGTTTCAGCCGGCCAGCAAGGGCGGCCGCTCTAACGCGGCACCCACGGAAACAAGCTTTGCCCAGGCGCTGGCGCGCTATTACCGGGCAAGGGGCTGGGATTCGGCCGGCGCGCCCCGGCCGTCCACCATCTCCGGCCTGGACATAACCTGGTGAACGCCATGGGTCCATGGGCGCAAACCTTAGTTAAGGGAGAGGCGGAAGTCCTGCCTACATTGCAAATGAAAAAAACCGGGCAGGATTCCGTCCCTCCCAAAATTTGGAGCCGGGACAAAAGTGAAAGACCAAAAGGGGCCATGCCGTCAAGGGCACAAGGAGAATGAACCGGAAATGAAATCCGACGCCATCATGATCAAGCCCGAGGACAATGTCGCCACCTGCCTCAAGGACCTGCAAAAGGGGCAGGTTTGCCGCATAGGGGTGGGCAGCGAGTCCCTGAATGTGGTGGCTCAGGACGCCATCGAGTTCGGGCACAAGATCGCGGCCAAGGATATTTCCCCGGGTCAAGACATCCTCAAGTACGGCGAGGTGATCGGCAGAGCCACCGTCCTGATACCCCAGGGTGCCCACGCCCACGTGCACAACATCGAAAGTCTGAGGGGCAGGGGAGACCTGGCGGGGGAGGGGCAATAGCATGGAGTTTAAGGGATACAAGCGGCCCGATGGTTCGGTGGGCACCAGGAACTACGTGGGGGTCTTGTCCACGGTGATCTGCGCCAACGAGGCGGCCGAGGGAATAGCGGAAGCGGTGAAGGAAACCACCGCCTTCACCCACCACCAGGGCTGCTGTCAAACACCCATCGACATCCAAAGGGTGAACGAAACCCTGGTGGGCCTGGGCCGGAATCCCAACCTGGCCGCGGTGCTGTTGGTGAGTTTGGGTTGCGAGAGCACCGACGTGGAGCAGGTGGCAAGGGAAATCAGCCAGAGCGGCAAACCGGTGGAGACCGTGGTCATCCAGGAGGTAGGCGGCGCGGCCAAGGCCATCGCCCAGGGAGTATTGATTGCCCAGGCCATGGTGACCGAGGCCAGCAGGGCCGAACGCGCCCCCTGCCCCTTGAGTGAACTGGTGGTGGGCCTCAAGTGCGGCAGTTCCGACACCACCTCCGGACTCTCTTCCAACCCCGCCGTGGGCGTCCTCACCGATCTGGTGGTGGAGGCCGGCGGCACCGTGATCATGGGGGAGGTCACCGAGTTCATCGGCGCCGAACACCTCTTGGCCCGCCACGGCAAAACCCCGGAGATCGGACAGCAGGTTATTGAGCTGACCCAGCGCATGGAGCAGCGGGCCATAAACATGGGTTTCGACATCCGGGGAGGGCAGCCCACCGGAGGAAACATCAAGGGCGGCCTGACCACCATCGAGGAGAAGTCCCTGGGCGCCATCGCCAAGGCCGGCAACGCACCCGTGGAGGCGGTCTACGAATACGGGCAAAAGCCCCAGGTCAAGGGGCTGGTGATTATGGATTCTCCCGGCCGGGAGCCGGAGATTCTCACCGGGTTGGCCAGCGCCGGCGCCAATGTGATCGTCTTTACCACCGGCAGGGGGGCGCCTCAAGGATTCCCCTTTGTGCCGGTTATCAAAATAACAGGCAATGCCAGAACCTGGGAGCACCTGCAGGACCACATGGATTTCAGCGTGGCCTCGGTGATGGAAGGCAGCGAGAGCCTGCCCCAGGCGGGCCAAAGGCTGCTCCAGGAAGTGGCCGAGGTTTCATCGGGCAGGATGACCAAGGCGGAGATCAACGGCTACACCAGGGCCATGGACATCTACATGGTGGGGCCGGTGATCTGATACCTGGATGCATTTGGGTGGGGCCTTTTCAACAAGGCCGGGTTTCAAGAAAGTCAAGTCTCGCGCGGGCTGGAGAAAACGATGTCAAAAAACATGGGCAAGATTTTAGTCGGCATAGACCTGTCGGACTATTCCGCGGAAACCATGAGAGTCGCGGCGAAGCTTGCCACGGAAACGGGCGCGGAACTCGTTTGCGCCAACATCATCAACCAGCGGGAGGTGGACACCTTTGCCGAGGAATCCGCTGACAGTCGCTACTCGCTTGGTGAATTCATCGAGCACCGCGAGGCAGACCGCTCGGAGATAATCGCCGAGCTGATACGCGAAGCGGGCGAGACCAACCTGAAAAGCAGGATGGAATTCCGTATCGGCGTTCCCTTCTTGAAGTTGATTGATCTCGTTGTGGAAGAAAAAGCGGACTTGTTGGTGGTGGGCGCCAAGGGCCGCGGTGACATTGCCGAGTGTCTGTTGGGCACCACCGCCGAAAAACTTTTCCGGCACTGTCCGGTGCCCTTGTTGAGCGTCCGCCACAGATCGCAAGGCCAAATTCTCAGAAACAGCAAATGATGGGTTGCCAGGAGGTGCGGTAATGATTTTGCCGAGAATGACAATGGGCAATTGGCTCTATTGGGGGATTTTGGCCTTTTTCGGGATCAATTTTTTCTGGCTGGGGTTCATGGAAATGTACCTCCCCCAATGGGTGGGAGCTGTCCTGGGTGTGGCAGCTTTCCTGGCTTTGTTGATTTGGGGACCGCGGCCCTTGCCCGAGAAGGATGAGGACTAGGATGGCCGAGGTAAGGCTGGTCAATGTAAGCAAGAAATATGGTCACAAGTTGGCCATAAACGACCTGAGTTTCGATAACAAGGAAGGTGACTTTTTCTCCATCGTGGGGCCGGCGGGAGCGGGCAAATCCACCATCCTCAAGATGGTTGCCGGCCTGGAGCCGGTCACCTCCGGGGAAATATACTTCAACAACACCCTGGTCAACGAACTTTCCCCCAAGGAAAGAAACGTGGCCATGGCCTTTGAAACCTACAACCTGTATTCCCATTTCAGCGTCTACGACAACATCGCGTTCCCCCTGCGCGCACCGGGGCGCCGCGAAAAGCTGACCCCGGCCGAGGAACGCAAGCGCGTGGAGGAGGTGGCCGACTTTTTGGGCATCAAGCGCCTGTTGGACAGAAAGCCGGTCCAGTTGAGCGGCGGCGAAAAGCAGAGGGTGTGCCTGTCGCGGGCCATGATCAGACGTTGCGAGTGCTTTCTCTTGGATGAGCCCATCGCCCACCTGGACGCCCGGCTGAAGTTTTCCACGCAGGCGGCCCTCAAGCGGCTCTCGGTCAAGTTGGGCACCGCTATCATTTATGTGACCCATGATTACCGCGAAGCCCTGGGCATGTCCGACCAGATGGCGGTGCTGCGCAAAGGCAGCTTCGAACAAATGGGCACGCCTGAGGAGATTTACAACCATCCCGCCACCGACTTCGTGGCCAACTTCGTGGGCGACCCGCCCTGCAACCTCATCGACGGCCGGATCGTGGGCGACAACGGCCGGACCTCGTTCAAAGTGGACGGGGCCTTTTCCTTTCCCCTGGGCGGGGAACTTTTGGAAAAGGCGGACGCCACGGTCAAAAAGACCGGCGTCAATGATATCCGATTGGGCATCCGGCCGGCGCGGGTGGCGGTCTCAAAGGAAAAAATCTCTGACCGGTGTTTCCCGTTGCCCATCTACGCCATCGTGCGCAGGCCCCAGAGCACGGTCATCACCTTTGAGCTAGAGAAGAGTTTTTTCCGGGCTAGTTCGGAAGAGGCACTCTTGGACCTGGAGATGTCGGATCAGGTCTGGGTGGATTTCAACCCGGAGCACATCTTCTTTTTCCAGAAGACTATCGATATCTCCAAATAGACAAGGGAGTTACCCGTGAGCAGAGTTGATATCGAGCATGTTTGGAAGATTTACGATGGCAACGTGCAGGCCGTCAAGGACCTCAATTTCCACATAGAGGATCATGAGTTCCTGGCGGTGCTGGGCCCCTCCGGATGCGGAAAAAGCACCACCCTCAGAATGATTGCCGGCCTGGAAGACATCACCCAGGGCGAAATCAAGTTCAACGGCGAGGTGGTGAACAATTTGAGCCCCAGCGCCAGGAACATCGCCCTGGCCTTCGAGTCTTACGCCCTTTACGCCAGGCTCAGCGTTTACGAAAACATCGCCTTTCCCCTGCGCGCCCAGGGGGTGAGTCGGGCTGAGGTGGACAAAAAGGTGCGTTGGATAGCCGAGGTGCTAAACGTCACCGATATTCTGAAAAAGAGGCCGGCAAGCCTCAGCGGAGGCCATCAACAAAGAGTCAACCTGTGCCGAGCCCTGGTGAGAAGCCCCAACATCACCCTGCTGGATGAGCCCATCTCCCACATGGACCTCAGGGTGCGCGCCAACATGCGAGCCCGCATCCGCCGGCTACATGAGGAACTGAACCTCACCACGGTTTATGTGACCCACGACCAGGGTGAAGCGGTGTCACTGGCCGACCGGGTGGCGGTGATGAACCACTCCAGGCTCCAGCAGATCGGGACGGTTTCCGAAATCTGGGACAAGCCCATAAACAAGTTCGTGGCCACCTTTGTGGGTGAGCCTCAGATGAACTTCATGCAAGGCGTTATTGACCAACCGGGCCAAGTCACCATTTCAGCCAACGGCGATAAAGCCAGCTTCGGTTTCCAGGGCCAGGTGGACCGGAAATATATCGGTTCTCAAGTAACGGTGGGGGTGCGTCCCCAAGTGTTGCAGGTGTTCCCCGAAAATGGCGGGGAGGGGATGCTCCCGGCCAAAGTGGACATCAACCAGTTTCAGGGCGAAAACGTCATTTTGACCGTTATCCTCGACGATCCGGATTCCACCGAAATCAAGGCGATCATCGGTCCCGACCGCGTTCCCGCCATGGGCGAAACGGTTTGGGTCTCGTTCAGGCCGGAAACTGTTCATTTATTCGACGGCGAGGAGCCAATAAATCGTTAACCGGAATTGGCAGCATGTGTCTTCAGCCCGAAGCCTACAAGAAAGGGGGCCCATACAACGGAAAGAGACGTATCGAAGAACACGTTGTCAAAGGATCGTTCTTGCAACGTATCAGTTTGTTAGGAGAGCGAAAGTAACACTTTGGGAGGGTAAAATGGTTAGGAGAAAATTTTCGCAGGTACTCAAAATTGGTGCACTGGCTTGTGCACTGATGCTGGCGCTGACTTCCGGCGCTTTGGCGGACTGGCTTGAAGTTCCCACGGAGAAATTCAAGCTGTCTGATATCCCCGAAATCAAGAATAAACGCCCCATCCACGTGGCCCTGTTCGGCGGCACCAAGCAGTTCGACATCGAAGTGCCCAAGATGATCAAGGCGTTTGAGAAAAAAACCGGGATAAAGGTCACCACTGAAAAGATGATCATGACCAGTATTTATCCCAAGATCAACGCCGAGTTGATGGCCGGCTCCGGCGCCTATGACTGCATCGTGATGGAGACTTCGACCACCAACGAGTGGG
>JANQFN010000471.1 GCA_028277825.1 Desulfarculaceae bacterium | reverse complement strand
CGCCTTGCCAACACTTGGCTGGCTGTGCCGGGCTCGGGTACAAATCGTACCCCGACATCGTAGATGGTTTTTTCATAATTCCATGATGAATCCTACTCGAATCGCAAATGCCGCCCAACCTTCATGAAATATCCGGGCTAAGCCAAAAAATCGCTCAGCACCGCGCAGAGCCCCTCGCCGTCATAGATGAAAGCCCCATGTCCAAAGGAACTTTTGAGCACCCGGTGTTCCACCGGCGCGCCCACCTGCTCCAGGGCCAGGCGGATTTGATCCATCTCCTGGCTGGGGTAGCGCCAGTCCGAGTCGTAGCTGACCAAGAGGGTGGGGCTGTCGACGCCGGCAAAGGCCTCGGCCAATCCGCTCTGGCCGCGCAGGAGATCGAAGTAGTCCATGGCCTTGGTCAGGTAGATGAGGCTGTTGGGGTCGAAGCTCTTGTCGGCGTTGTCGCCGATCCGCTGGAAAAAGGCCTGTATCTCAAAGTCCGCTTCCAACTCATAGGAGAGCTCCTCCCGCCCGGCCAGTTGGCGGCCGAAACGCTGGGCCATCACCTCGCGGGTCATCCAGATCACCATGCCCACCATGGAGCTGAGCCCCAGACCGGCCAGAGGCCAGTCGCCGCCATAGTAATCGCCGCCGTTGAATTTGGCGTCGCGCATGATGGTCTGGCGAATCACCTCCCACAGAGCCAGGGTGTGGGCCGAGGTGGCCGCCGTGGCGGTGATCACCACCGCCGCGGCCACTCGCTCTGGGAAGCGGGACATCCACTCCATGACCTGGTAGCCGCCCATGCAGCCCCCGGCCACGGCCCGCCAGCGCCGGATGCCCAGGCGGTCGGTCAGGCGGGCTTGGGCCGCCACCATGTCGCCGATGGTCACCACCGGAAAATTCAGGGCATAGGGCTTGCCCGTGGCCGGGTCGGGCGAAGAGGGGCCGCTGCTGCCGCCGCAGCCGCCGATCACGTTGCTGCTGACCACGAAGAAGCGGTCAGGATCAAAGGGTTTGCCCGGCCCGATGGCCACGTCCCACCAACCGGGGCGGGCGTCATCGGGGTGGTGCTTGCCGGCGGCGTGGGCGTTGTGGGTCAGGCCGTGGCAGACCAGGATCGCGTTGTCAGCTTTAGAGTTGAGCCGGCCGTAGGTCTCATAGCCGATGGTGAATTCACTGAGTTCCCGGCCGCTGTCCAGGGCCAGGGGCTCGTCAAAGACTGCGCTTTGTGGTGTTACGATCACGGCTTTGCCTCGGCCCTCAAGCCGCTTCGGCGGTGTCTGTGGCCTCCAGGGGGGGTATCTCCACAATCCCGCCCGGATACTGGTCCAGTTGGGGCAAGGCGGGCACCGGCTCTTCCAGGGCCAGGGCCAGCAGGCGGCCGTCGACGGACAGCATCAGCTTGTCGGCCAGCAGGCGCTCCACCGCCCGATCCATCTGGGAGTTGTCGTACCCCAGCGCTGCCATCTCCTCGGCCAGGCCTTCGGGCCGGCGGGCGGCGTCGCAGGCTAAATAGACCGAACGCTCGGCGCCTTCCAAGACCAAGGAAGCCGCGGCGGCCACCTTACGGGTGTCAGTGATCAACAGGCGTTCCCCGTGGTCGCGCATGGAAAGGACGGGGGGCTGGTCCTCAACGAAGGCATGACCCCAGCGAAGCACTGCTTGGCGCACCGCGTCCAGCCCCGGCCGTTCCATGAGTGCCGCCAGCCAGGGGTTTTCCTCCTCATCCCGGCGCCTGGGGTCCTCGAAGTTATAGGCCAGGTTCTCTATTTCCTCGGCGGACAAGGGGTAGCGCGAGGCATACAGCTCCCCGGGCTCCAGGCGCAGACCGTATTCGGCGGCGTGCTCCACATAGCGGCTGAAACGGTGGTAGCGGATATCGATGGGTCCCGAAGGCGGTTGCAGGTGGGTCAGCAGGGGAATGATGGCGGCCATGTCCCGGTACCAGCCGTCCTCCTCGCCTGGGAAGTCGGCCAACAGGTTCCAAGAGCAACGCACCCCGTACTGACGGCACCATTTGACTATTTGGAGGTTGTGATAGGCCTTGCAGCCCTTGTTCATCAAATCCAACACTCGGCTGTCCAGGCTTTCCACGCCGGGTTGGGTCCAGATCACCCCCGCCCGCCGCATGGCCTCCACGTGCCGCCGCCTTAAATTGGACTTTATTTCGTAGAAGACCTGGTAGGGAGCCCCCTTCCCGGCCAGGGCGGGCAACAGGTTCTTGAAATAGGACATGGGCAGGATGTTGTCGGCCAGGTTCATGCGCTTGATACCGTAGCGCCGGTGGAGTTCATCCATTTCGGCCAAGGCGCGTTGGGGCGGTTTGACCCGGTAGCCGTCGGTGTGGCCGTTTAGCCCGCAAAAGGTGCAGGCTTGCTTTTGCCCCCACCAGCAGCCGCGCGAGGTCTCCAAGATCAGCCCGGGATGGGTGATGTCCCGCAGGCCGGGCACCCGCTCCAGGTCGGCGAAATAGTCGTCATAGTCGGGTGTGGGCAGGTGGTCCAGGTTGGGGATGCTGGCCCGGTAGGCCGAACAGTCCTGAGCCTGGGACATGGCGGGATAGCCCCGGCTACGGTGCCGGGGCGCGAAGACGCCCAGGGGAATCCTCTCAGCGGGCACCTGGACGCCGTGCTGCATGATGTCGCCCACCAGGCCGGAGATGAGGCCGTCGGCTTCACCGGAGACCACGTAATCCACCCAGGGGAAACTCTGGTGGGTCTGCAGGCCCATCACCGCCTCGCAATTGGCCCCGCCCAGCATGGTGACGATGCCCGGGTCCAATTCCTTGAGTCGCCGCAGCAGGGCCAGGGAGGATACGTGTTGCTGAAAAGTAGAGGTGCAGCCCACGATGGCCGGCCGCTGGCCCAGTATCTCCCGGGCCAGGCGCTCGACGAACTTTTCGGCCAGGCGCCGGACTGCAAAGGCCATTGTCTTAAATCGCTCCACCCCCACCTGTCGGGCGATGTCGTTGCGCTGGATCAGCCGCGCAAGGTAGCGGTCGTCGTCGGACACCAGGTTCGGGAAGGCGGCGCGGGCGAAGGTCCAATCCCCCAGG
>JANQFN010000458.1 GCA_028277825.1 Desulfarculaceae bacterium | reverse complement strand
CCAGCACCGGGTCCCAGGTGAGCTTGAAGGCCTTGCCGCCCACTTGCACCAGCAGGCCCTGGGGGTGGCGCTTATTAAAACCCTTTTTCAACACCGCCACCTGCTCGCCGTTGTGCTCCAGGCCCAGCACCATCTCCTTGGGCCCCAGGGCCCGGCTCTGGGCCACCACCGGGAACATCACCGCCGGATTGGTGTAGTAGTCGCCGTAAGGGTCATGCCCATAGGAGCGGCGGTGGCCAGTGTCGTTGCTGAGCACCAAGGTGTCGGGATGGGCCCTCTTCCAACGGCCCCAGGTGGTGGCCTCCACCGGGAAGCTCTTCAACTCTTGGCCGCACAGGGGGCCGCTGACCCCGGTGCCCAGCATCTGGGGAATCAGGGAATCGGTGGCCCGGTCATACATCACCAGGTTGGAGTTGAGTAGCTTGCCGGTGACCCCCAACTCGTGGCCCTCGTAGCCGATGGCGGTGCGGGTCAGTGGACAGTAGGTGAGGCTAACTTTCTTGCCGTGCACCTTCAAATTGGCGATCTCGTGCCAGACCAGGGTGAGGTGGGGAAAGGCGGCGACCAAACCGGGGCGGGCCACCCCGAAGACCAGGGCGTCCTCATCCAGCTTGACCTTGTCAGCCGGCACCAACTTGGGCCTGTCCACCGAGGGGATGCCGTCCTTGCCCGGGCCGCCGGAGAGCATCAGTTTGGGCATCTCGGCCAGGCGGGGCGGGCAATCGGCGGCAGCAGAGGGCCCCGCGTTCAAAGCCATAAATGTAATGATGCATAAAACAAAGATGGAGTGCTTCATGGCCAGCCTCCCCGAGTTGGGTGGGTTCAATGCCGCGAAACACCCCCGGAGATGCAATTGTACCGCAGGGGAATTTATTTCCCAGCGCGCTCCTTTTGCAGCAGGCCGGGAAAGCGGAACACCACCGCACGCACGAGGTGGCGGTCTTTGTACATCACCGCCAGGCCGTAACCCCGTTTGGGGCTGGTAACGGTGGCGCCGGTGCCGGTCTCCACCTGGGCGGACCGGAAGGCCATGTCCAGGATCTCGGCCGCCGCCTCGGGAGGATAGGCCCCTTGGCTGATCAGGGCGATGGCCTGGTGCAGGTCCGGGTTTTTAAAAAAAACCTGGTCCTGCTCCGGTCCGCTGACCCCCTGGGGGCCGTTGACCAGGATCATGGCCGCCACCTCGCGCTTGGCCACGCCCATGGTCTCAGACGGCGGCTTTTGAGGGAGAGGCAGCACCACGCTGATGGACAGACCGTCCGCCGGCTTTTGCATGACCAGCCTTTTGGCGTCGCTCAGGCGCGGGACCAGGCTGAAACCAATTTTTTCCAGCGCCTCGATCCGGGGTTGGCGCGGGTCGGGCGGGCCGGTGCAGGCGGCCAGCAGGAGTGCGGCCAGGCACAGCGCCGCCCAGAAGGCGCGTGTGGCCCGGCGGGCTCTCATGCCCTCAAGCCCATTTGAACACCCACTGGCACCAGATGTCAGTGCGCTCCCGCTCCGGCGGGCAGCACACCACCTCCAATGCCACCTTGGGGTTGCACTCGCTGCAAAAGGCCTGCAGATATCCCTCGCGCACCTGGCGGCAGGGGTGGGGCTCCAGGCCCTTGTCCAGGCGGATGAGCTGGGTGCGGCAGGCGTCCACCGTGAACACCGCACTGCCGTCCCCGCGCACCTCGAAAGACTTGTGGGGATGGCTCACCGCCCAGTTGGTGTGCCGCAAAAGCCACAGCACCTGGGCCGGGTCCGGCTCGTCAATGCCCAAAAACTTCTTCAGTTCCCGGGCCTCGGTCTTGCCCATATAGCGCCAGCATTCCGCATCCACCTCGGTGGCCTCCTCGGTGTCGTGGCGGCGCTCGATGCCCAAAAAATACAGTCCGTCCACCCGCCAGGTGTTCTTGATCTGCATGAAGATGTAGTCGTAGAGCTCCTGGCGGTCCATCCGGTCGAACATTTCCACGTCGGCCGGGGGGAATTTGTCGGATACGCCCTGTTTATGGGGCTTGTCTGCGGGGTGGGTCATTATCTCAGCGTCCGTTGGGGTTGTCTTGGCTGGCGTCCCCCTAAGGAGACAAGCCCACCATAGCCCCGCTGGTGGGGTGGGTCAAGCACCG
>JANQFN010000448.1 GCA_028277825.1 Desulfarculaceae bacterium | reverse complement strand
TGGCCAACCTGCCCGAGACCATCGCGGCCAAGGCGGTGGACCAGCAGTGCGGCTCGGCCATGGCCGGGGTGCACATCGGCTTCATGGAGATCGCCCAGGGTTTCGCCGACGTGGTGATGGTGGGCGGCATGGAGCACATGACCCGGGTGCCCATGGGCGGCACCACCCACGACCGCGGCCTGGTGGCGCCCAACATGAACCTGTTTTTGGCCCCGGAATACAGCCACTGGGACATGTTCACCTCCATGAACATGGGACTCACCGCGGAAAAGCTCTTCAGCCAGACCGACTACACCAAAAAGGACATGGACGAGTGGGCGGTGCGCTCTCACCAACTGGCGGCCCAGGCACAGGAGGACGGCTTCTTCGACGACGAGATTCTATCCATCGACGCCCCCCAGGCCGACGGCAGCACCAAGAGCGTCAAGACCGACCAAGCGGTGCGCGCCGGCACCTCCCTGGAAGACCTGGAGGGGCTTAGGCCCGCCTTCAAGAAAGACGGGGTGATCACCGCCGGGGTGTCCTCGCCGCTCAACGCCGCAGCCACCGGCCTGATCCTGATGTCCAAGGAAAAGGCCCAGGAAAAGGGCATCAAGCCCCTGGCCACTATCCGCTCCATCGGCTTTGCCGGCGTGGATCCCACCATCATGGGTTCCGGGCCGGTGCCGGCCAGCCAGAAGGCCCTGAAGTCCGCCGGCCTTCAGGCCAGCGACATCGACTTCTGGGAGATCAACGAGGCCTTTGCCATCGTGGCGCTCAACTGCATCGCCGAGTTGGGCCTGGACCCGGACAAGGTGAACGTCATGGGCGGCGGCCTGGCCATCGGCCACGCCCTGGGCGCCACCGGCAACCGCCTCATCGGCACCCTGGCCCGCATTCTGGCGCTGAAGGGCGGCCGCTACGGCTGCGCCAACGCCTGCGTGGGCGGCGGCCAGGGGGTGGCCACCATTATCGAGTATGAAGGCTAGAACAAACCAACCGCCTGCGTCCCGGATAAACCCCCGGGGCGCGGGCCTGCCATTCTCAGGATGTGTGCGATGCAGCTTCAGGACAAAGTGGCCATCATCACCGGCGCGGCCCAGGGCATCGGCCTGGCTTGTGCCCAGCGCTTCGTGGCCGAAGGGGCCAAGGTGACCCTTAACGACCTGGATCAGGCCGGTCTGGAGGCAGCCGCCGCCCGGATCGAGGCCGCCGGCGGCCAGTGCCTGGTCGCGGCGGGGAACGTGGTGGACCGGGATTTCGTGCAAAAGATGGTGGCCGACACCATGGAGACTTTGGGTGGCCTGGACATCCTGGTCAACAACGCCGGCATCACCCGGGACGCCATCGGCCACAAGATGGACGAGACGGTCTGGGACCAGGTGATCGAGGTCAACCTCAAGGGCGTGTTCAACTGCCTGCAGGCGGCCATGGTCCCCATGCGCGCTCAGGGCAGCGGCTCCATCATCAACGTCTCCTCCACCTCCCGCTATGGCAATCCGGGCCAGATGAACTATTCCGCCTCCAAAGGCGGGGTGGTCAGCCTGACCCGCACCGCGGCCAAGGAGTTGGGCAAAAAGGGGGTGCGAGTCAACTGCGTCTCGCCGGGCACCATTGACACCGAGATGCTCAAGACGGTGCCCGAGGACATGCTGGAGCTGTTCACCCAGTTCATGGTGCCCCTGGCCCGTCTGGGCCGGCCCGAAGAAGTGGCCAACCTCGTTGTGTTTTTGGCCTCCGAGGAGTCTTCCTATATAACCGGCCAGACCATAAACGTGGATGGAGGGGCCCATATGGCCTAAATACCCAATGCTGCCAGAGTCGGAAACAGGCAAAAACATCCGCCAGATTCGCAAGTCCAAAGGGCTTACTCTGGCCTCTTTGGCCGAGAAAACCGGAATCAGCAAGGGATACTTTTCCAAGCTGGAAAACTCGGACAAGGCCCCGCCGGTTTCCACCCTGCTCAACATCGCCGAGGCCCTGGGCGTGAGCATCACCCATCTTTTTGGCGAGAAACAAGAACCCCTGACCGCCTCTCTGGTTAAAAAAGGCGAACGCCAATTCATGGCCCGGGGCGGCAGCCGCTTCGGCTATTCCTACGAGACCCTGGCGCACAAATTCCCCCGCAAACACATGGAGCCCTACATCCTGACCATTCCCCCAGAGATAGACCAGCATCCCCTTTTTCAGCACAAGGGTGAGGAGATGTTCCTGGTTTTAGAGGGGAGGCCGCGTTTTGTGATCGGCAACCAAGAGCACCTCCTGGAAGAGGGCGATGCCTCTATGTCGACTCCGGAGTGCCCCAGCGGGGCTTCAACCTGGGCAGCGGAGACGCCAAAGGCCTCATAGTGATTTTCACCCCCTGAGGGGGAAGGGAAATAAAAACGGGTCCGACACCTCAATCCAAGGCCCTCACCGTAAAGCCGGCATCTTAAGCAAAGGCGTTATTTCATGGCGTTAGATCTATCAACTATCATGATCACCTGCCTGCACGGGCTGGTCTACGGGGTGCTGATCTTCCTGGTGGCCTCGGGGCTGAGCATCGTCTTCGGCATGATGGGGGTATTAAACCTGGCTCACGCCTCCTTTTACATGTTGGGGGCCTATATCGGCTACAGCGTTTTGGGCATCACCGGCAACTTCTGGCTCTCATTGGTGTTGGGGCCTTTGGCGGCGGCGGCGGCCGGGTCGCTCACCCAGCGTTTTCTGCTGCGGCCGGTGCACGCGGCGGGCCATCTGTTCGAGTTGCTTTTGACCATAGGCCTGGCCCTGGTGATCCTGGAGGTGGTCAAGTGGGGCTGGGGCACCGAGCCCCTGGCCACCAAGATTCCCGCGGCCCTGGAAGGCAGCGTGCAGATATTGGGTTCCACCTATCCCCTGTACCGGCTGTTCGTCTTTGTCTTTGGCTTGGCGGTGCTGGGAGTCCTGGCCCTGGTTCTGTTCAAGACCAGCCTGGGCATGATCGTGCGTGCCGCCATCACCGATCCGGTGATGGTCAGCGCCCTGGGCACCGACACTCCCATGGTGTTCAATGCGGTCTTCGCCCTGGGCACCGGCCTGGCCGGCCTGGCCGGGGTGATCGCCGGGCCCATCCTGGGCATCTACCCGGGCATGGCCCAGGTGGTGGCCATCGACGCCTTTGTGGTGGTGGTGGTGGGCGGCCTGGGCAGCCTTCTGGGCGCGGTGGTGGCCTCCTTCCTGATCGGCGAACTGCAATCCTTCGGAGTGCTCCTGTTTCCCGAATTCAGCCTGATCCTGATTTTCTTAATCATGGCCGTAGTGCTGTGCATCAAGCCCCAAGGCCTGTTCGGGGAAAAGGGGTAGGGGTGTGAAACAGCTAAACACGACGGCACTTGTGGTCCTGGCCCTGGCGGTCATCTCCTGCCCCTTTTATCTGGGCATCGTCGATCTGCGCCTGATGACCGAGGTCTTGTATTTCGCCCTTTTCGCCTGCAGCCTGAACCTGATCACCGGCTTCGGCGGGCTTTTGTCCTTTGGTCACGCCGCTTATTTCGGCACCGGGGCCTATGTGACCGCCCTGTCGCTGTTGCACATCGAAGGCTTGGGCCTGCTTCCGGCCATCTTGCTGGGCGGGCTGTCCGCGGCGCTGATCGGCGCTTTTTTCAGCATTTTCCTGATCAGGGTTTCCGGCACCTATTACGCCATGCTCACCCTGGCCTTCAACCAGCTCTTGTTCGCCGTGGCGCTGAAGTGGCGCGACGTCACCGGCGGCGACGACGGCCTGGGCAGCTTCCCCAAGCCCAACCTGGAGATACCCCTGTTGGGCAGCATAGACATGTTGGATACGGCCAACTTCTACTGGTTCACCTTGGCGGTGGTGGGCCTGATGCTTTATCTGGCCTGGCATCTTCTGCGCACGCCCCTTGGCGTATCCATAATCCTGCTCCGGGAAAACGAGGAGCGGGCCAATTTCTTGGGTCACCGCACCAGTGTCACCCGTTTCTACCTTTTCACCATCGCCGCCTTTTTGGCGGGCGTCGCCGGGTCCATGTTCGCCCTGTTTCAGGAATTCGTCTCCACCGGGGCCATCGACGGCCTCAGGTCGGTGGACGCCATTTTGATGATGGTGATCGGCGGGGTGGGCCACTTCTTCGGGCCCATGCTGGGCGCTCTGTTCATGGTGTTCGTGGGCGACTGGCTCATGCGCATCACCCAGGCCTGGGAGTTCTACATAGGCGCTTTTTTCGTGGCCATGGTGCTGTTCTCCCGGGGCGGACTGATCGTTCCCGTGCTTTACGGCTGGCACTACCTCACCCTGCCGCTGCAGCGCGCCCGGCTGAGGAGGGCTGAGTCATGAGCATTCTGGAGACCAGGGACATTCATCATGACTTCCACGGCCTGGCGGTTCTGTTCGGCATAGACCTGGCGGTGACCGAGGGCGAACGCCGGGCCATCATCGGGCCCAACGGCGCGGGCAAGACCACCCTGTTCAACATGATCACCGGCAAGTACATCCCCAAGAAGGGTTCGGTGCTTTTGGACGGCCGGGACGTGACCAAGCGGCCGGTGTTCTGGCGGGCGCGCCACGGCCTGGCCCGCTCCTTCCAGATCACCAACATCTTTCCCCGCCAGACCGTATTCGAAAGCCTGCGCGCAGCGGTTTTGTCCAAGCGCTCCATCCGCTTGAACCTGTACCGGCCGGTTACCGGCATGACCTCGGTGAATGAAGAGGTGGAAGGCCTTTTGGAGCGCATCGGCCTCCAGGAGCAGCGCAGCGTGCAAGGCGGCCTTTTGGCCTATGGCCAGCAGCGAGCCCTGGAAATAGGCCTGACCCTGGCCCTGGACCCCCGGGTGATCCTTCTGGACGAGCCCACCGCGGGCATGTCCAGCGAGGAGACCCGCTACATGGTGGATCTGGTCAAGCGGCTCACCGAGGGCATGACCCTGATCATCATCGAGCACGACATGGAGGTGGTGTTCGGCCTGGCCGACACCATCACCGTGTTGCACTACGGTGAGGTCTTGGCTTCGGGACCCAAGGACGAGATTCAACAGGATGCCAAGGTGAAAGAGGCCTACCTGGGGGAGGGGGATTAGCCATGTTGTTCAGCGCCAAAGGCGTAACCGCCTTCTACGACAAGTCTCAGATCTTGCACGGCGTGGACCTGGAGGTGGACCGTGGAGAGATAGGTGTTATGCAGTGACAGCTTGGGTGAACAATAACACCACTATCCAGGTCTCAGCTGGCTGGTGGCACCAGTGACACCTTTCTCCGGGCCCCCAGTCGACCAAGGAAAACTAGCCGTTGCAAGATGGGACACCGTTTTGCGGAGTCAGGGGAGAGCAATGAGGAGCGGAGGAAGGGA
>JANQFN010000281.1 GCA_028277825.1 Desulfarculaceae bacterium | reverse complement strand
TTCAAGTTCTCCCGGGACCACTTGATGGCCCGGGCGCTGAAGGTCAAGAATTCATCGGGCTCTTTCAGTAGTTTTTTGCGGTCGACCTTGGCGGCCATTTATCGGTTCCTCGATGAGTTAGGGGATGTAGCGCCACGCCGTTGAGCCACGGCGGCGTCTATTTTCCATTCACCTGGTCCTTGATGCGCTTGACGTGCCCCCGGCCCAGGCCCTTGACCTCGCAACCCAGCTCGAAATAGCGCTTTATCTTGGCGTCGTCTAAGATGGCGAAGCAGTCCACGATGGCCGCCGGCCCGCCGCAGGCCGCCACCACCTCATCCGGCTCCAGGTCCAGATATTCCTGGTGGCGCACGCAGAACACCACGGCGTCGGCCCCTTCCAGGCTGGCGGCCAGGTCCTGGCTTACCTGAAGGTCCTTGAGCACTTCCTGGTTGCGGAAAAAACGCGCCCGGCTGGCGCCGCTGGCCGGGAAGCTGTCCTGCTTGGCCAGCTCCCACCACTTGAGCACGTAGGGGTCGTGCACCCTCAGGTCCGCCCCCATCTCGGTGAGCTTTCTGACCACCAGTTCGCTGCCCGAGTAGCGGGTGTCGCCCACGTCCTCGCGGTAGGCCGCACCCAAGACCAGGATGCGGCTGTCGGGCACCAGACGGCCCATCTCCCGGAGGGCGTCGCGCACCAGTTCGGCGGCTCTCAGCGCCCGGCTGTCGTTGATGTCGATGGCTAATGGGGTCATCTTGAACAGCGGCTGCTGGAAGCCCATCAGGTGGTGATAGGCCCAGACCCCCAGCCCGCCGTCCTTGGGCAGGCAATAGCCGCCGATGCCCGGGCCGGGGAACATGAGGTTGTCGTGGGTGGGCCGCTTTTTCACCGCCTCGATCACCTTGACGATGTCCACCCCGTTGCGCTCGGCAAAGGTGGACCATTCGTCCATGAAGGCCAGTATGGAGGCCCGGAAGCTGTTTTCCAGGATCTTGGCGGTCTCGCTCTCCATGGGCCGGTCCAGCACCGTGAGGGGGAACTCAGCCACGTTGAGCACTTCGGAGAGGAACTTTTCCACCTTGTCGCGGCTGGTGGGGTTGATGCCCGAGCAGACCCGCCAAAAATCGCGCACGCTGCTCACGTAGTCCCGGCCGGGCATTACCCGCTCATAGCTGTGGGCCAGAAGCGGTTCGCTCTCAATGCCCCGCTTTGCAAAGGCCTTGCTCATGATGGGCTTGGCCACGTATTCGGTGGTGCCCGGCGGCACCGTGGTCTCGATCAGGACCAGGCACTCAGGCGGTATTTTCTGGGCGATGACCTTGAGGCTCTCTTCCAGGGCGCCGATCTCCACCTCTCCCTTGGCCACGTCGGCCAGGGCCGCCTTGGAGTAATCGCACTGTACATCCACCACCACCACGTCGGCGTGGGTCAGGGCTTCGTATGAGAACGAGGCGGTGAGGGTCTTTTTGTCATTGACGCAGCGGGCGATGATCTCATCAACCTCGGGGTCTTCGGCCTTCACCGGCGCCAGGCCCCGGTTGAGAAGAGGAATCTTCCAATAGCTGCGGGTGCTGGGCCGCTGCATGGCGATGACGAATTTGCTGGAATCTCCGTTTTCATCCACGCTGTCGGCCACCACCGCGGCCATCACCGCGCCCACGAAGCCCACGCCCATAACCACCACGATCTCGCGGCCAGCTTGGCGGTGGGCGGCCACCAGTTCGGCCAGCCGCTGGTTTTCGGCTGCGGTCTCTTTTTCACCGGGCAGGTCAAACACCTCGCCGTCGGGGCTGACCGAGACTTGCGGCTCCTGTTGGTTCATAATTAAGACACTCCTAGCCCTGGGATCGGCGCACCTCTCCATTGGGGGCCATGCACCCATGATGAGGTTATTTGAATACACTTTGGGGGGTTTAGAGTCAAGTGAGCCAAAAGATTTGGGCCGGGGGGCGCCTTTGATTGACAGGCCGCGCCGCCTGGTAGCAATATGTAAAGCCACCTTGAACTAAGTGCTAGGAAGCGCGGCGGGCCATGGTCGACTACAGCATATTCATCCCGGTGCTCAATGAGGCCGAGATCCTGGAGACCAACAGCCACCGCCTGTTGGACTACTTAGACGGCCTGGGGCACCGCTTCGAGTTGATCATCGGCTCCAACGGCTCCAGCGACGCCACCGCCGCCATCGGGGCCGCCCTGGCCGCCCGGGATGCGCGGGTGCGCTTCTTCGCCCTGGCCGCCCCCGGGCCGGGCCGGGCCTTTGCCCGGGCCCTGGACCTGTTCTCGGGCCGGGCCCTGATCACCCTGGACATGGACCTGGCCGTGGAGTTGGAGTTCATCCCCCGCGCCTGCGACCTGCTCAAGGATCATGAGGTGGTGGTGGGCTCCAAGCAACAGGGGCGCCAGGAACGGAGCGCGGCCCGCATCGCCGGCAGCGGCATGTACATCACCTGCGCCCGCCTGCTGTTGGGCCTGCCCTACCAGGACTATTCCCTGGGCGCCAAGGCCTTCAGCCGCCGGGTGCTGGAACGCTTCCCCGGCGCGGTGGACCGCCACACCGCCTATGTGGCCAACCTCATCTTCGCCGCCCACGCCGCCGGCCTGCCCATCGCCGAGCTGCCGGTATTGTGCACCGACACCCGGGCCTCGCGCTTCAACCTGGGCCACGAGGCGCTCTACCGCCTGGCCTGGGTGCTCAGGCTGTTTTGGCAGGGGCGCCTTTTGCGGCGCTTCCCCTCCGGTTGACCAGGCGGCGCTGTCCAGGCAACATAAGCCATAATGATCTTTTCGCGCCCAAAACTCTTGCTGCCCTGCCTGTTGGCCGGCCTGCTGGCCCTGGCGTCGGTGTGGCCCGCCCGGGCCGGCACCATCAGCCTGCGAAGCGAGGTGCGGGCCAGTCTGGCCCAGGGGCGACTGAACGTTTGGCTGACCCTGAAAAACAGGGGCGACATGGCTGCTGAGGACCTTACTATCTCGGCGCAAATGGGAGAAGCGGTAACCACCTGGCAAGGCCCCCGGGCCCTGTCGCCGGGCAAGCCTTACAGCCGGATTCTGCAATTGCCTTTCGCGCCCAAGCTCCCCGGCACCTATGCAGTTATCGTCACGGTTAATTTCCATGACCAGCACGGCTACCCCTTTTCCAGCATCGCCTGGGGAATGTTTAGCAAAGTAAGTCCCAGCGTGGCCCAACTGAGCTTAACGGGCCGGCCGGGCGAGGTCTATCCCGGCCCGGAGCCGGCTTTCGTGCTGGTGAGCAAAGAGGCTGGGCCCCACCAGGCTCAACTGGACGTCTTCGCTCCTTCTGAGATGACTCCCCCTAGACAGAGCTTTCGTCTGGAGCTGATCCCTGGCCGCCCGCAGGAGGTGCCGGTGAGGCTCACCAACCGCGGGGCCCTGGCCGGGGCCAGCTACCCCCTGGTGGGCCTGGTCAGCTATGTGCAAAAAGGGGTGCACTACACAGCCGCCGCCAAAGTTCTGTTAAGGATCAGCCAGGAGCGCGACCCGCTCTATGCCTGGCGGCCCTGGCTCTGGGGCCTGGCCGCCCTGCTGCTGGCGGCCCTGGCCGCCGCCTGGCTGGCCGGTTATAAGACGGGCAGGCGAAGGTGATCCGCTCCAGCCAATATGAGCCCCGGCCCTGGGCGGCCTTGGCGGTGGATCTGGCGGTGGTGGCCGCCTGCTGGCTGTTTCTCCTGGCCTATTTCAAGCCGGGGCTCTTGTTCAGCCCCAGCATAACCACCGGCGGCGACACCGCCAGCCATTACTACACCGCGGTCTACCTCAAAGACGTGCTGCTGCCCTCGGGCCGCATCCTGGGCTGGAACCCGGGCAACCTGGCCGGCTACCCCATCTTCCAGTTCTATTTCCCCCTGCCGTTTTTGGCCATGGTGGGCCTGTCTTTGGCCATGCCCCTGGCCGTGGCCTTCAAGCTGATCACCGCCGGGGCGGTGTTTGCCCTGCCCTTGTGCGCCTGGCTGGGGCTGCGCCTGGCCCGGGCGCCTTTCCCGGCCCCGGCGCTGGCCGCGGTGGCCATGCTGCCCTTTCTGTTCAACCAGACCAACTCCGCCTTCGGCGGCAATTTGCCCAGCCTCCTGGCCGGCGAGTTCACCTTTGCCTGGAGCCTGGCCCTCTTGCTGGTCTTTTTGGGGGCCCTGGCCGGGGACATGCGTAAGCTGCGGCATCCCTTCCGGGCGGCGCTGCTTTTGGCCGCCACCGGCTTTTGCCACGGCGGGCCGCTGTTGTTCGGGGTATTGGCCGGCGGCCTGTTCCTGTTCAACCGCGACTTCCCCCGCCGGCTGGTCTATCTGGCCAAGGTCTACGGCCTGGCCTTTTGCTTTATGGGCTGGTGGATCGTCCCCCTGTTGGTGTTTGCCAAATACAACTCGCCGCACAACATGGTCTGGATCATCAACGACTGGCACAAGGTGCTGCCTCCCATACTATGGCCGGTTATAGCTCTGGCCCTATTGCATCTGGCCTGGTCCCTGTGGCGGAGGCGGGGAGGCGGGCCCCCGCTGGGGGCGGCGGCTTTTTGCGCCGGCTGCGTGATCCTGGCCGGCCTGTTATATCTGGTGGCCTTCCACATAAACGTCATTGACATCCGTTTCATCCCCTTTGGCTGGCTGGCCCTGTGCATGTGGGCCGCCTGGGCCCTGGGGCAGTGGCTGCGCCGCACACCCGGGGTGGTGCTGGCGCCGCTGTTGGCCCTGGTGCTGGCCGTGTTGGGCGTCGGCTACCAGGTGGACTTCATTCCCAAATGGATTCAATGGAACTACGCTGGCTTCGAGGCCACCTCCGGCTGGCCGCACTACAAACAGCTCAACGCCTTTCTCAAAGGCGGCCCGGACGATTCCCGGGTGGTTTACGAGCATTCCGCCCTGCACCGCCGGGCGGGCACCGTCCGGGCCTTTGAGAACCTGCCCCTGTTCAGTGGGCGTTCCACCCTGGAGGGGCTCTATATCCAGTCCTCGCCCAACTCGCCGTTCGTCTTTTATCTGCAGTCGTTGACCAGCCAGCGCCCCAGCACTCCCATCACCAGCATCAGCTACGCCGGTTTTGACCTGAACCGGGCCCTGCCCCGGCTCAGGCTGTACAACACCGGCCAGATGGTGGTGATCGGCAGGGCCACGCGCAAGGCGGCCTTCAGACAAAAGGGGCTGATCAAACAGGCCCAGATCGGGCCCTACTCGGTGTTCAAGATCCTGGGCAACCAAGGCTACGTGACGCCCCTGAAGTTCAAACCGGTGCTGATCACCGATCCGGATTGGAAGTTAAAGGCGTTTGACTGGTTCCGCCTGGGAGACCTGGAAGTGCCCCTGGTGTTCGCCCCCCGGTCCCAAGCCGGCGACCCGGGCCGTTTCGCAGAGGTGGATCCTCCGGATATTCTGCGTCCGCCCAGAGAGGCGCTGCCGCCCTCCCAGGTCAAGGCCCGGGTGGGCTTCCAGGAGATCGAAATCCAAAGCAAGGGGCGCGCGCCGCTGCTGGTCAAGATGTCCTATCACCCCAACTGGAAGGTGGAAGGGGCGGACAAGGTGTATCTGGCCTCACCCGCCTTCATGCTGATTTTCCCCACCCAGGACAAAGTGCGTCTCTACTTCGGCCAGTCCTGGCCCAACTACCTGGGTCAGGCCCTGTTCCTCTTGGCCCTGGCCTTGGGCCTGGGGGTGCTGCCCGGGGTGCGTGTCTGGGGATGGGTGCGCCGCCGGCGTGAGCGGATCGCCGGAGCGCTAGATGCCCTGAGCAGGTGGCTGGAGAGGCTGCTGGGCCGGCCCCTGGACTGGTGCGCGGCCCATGCGGTGGCCATGACCCTGGCCGGGCTGCTCCTGGTGGCCGGGGGGGCGGCGGCCTACGTGGGCCTGGGGCTGAAGGAAGACTCCACCGTGGCCTTTAACCGGGGGCTCAGGGCCTTTGAGGTGCAGGACTACGCCGCGGCGGAACGCTATTTCTTAAGGGCCGTGCAGCGCTTCCCCCGCTCGCCCATTGTGGACCAAACTATGAAACACTACGCCCTGAGCCTGTATCTGCAAAAAAAATACGAACAGGCGATCCCCGCCTTTGCCCGTGTGATCCGATTGTTGCCCGAGTCGGTCACCGCGCCCGAGGCCCTGTTCCACATAGGCGAGTGCCAGCAAAAGCTCAAACGCAACCAGCAGGCCCAAGCCACCTGGCAGCGCCTGATTGAGCTTTATCCCGCCAGCCGCTGGGCCCAATACGCCGGCGATAGGCTCACCGCCGCCGCCAAGTGAGAAGATGAATTGCAAAATGGTTGCTTGGGCGGCAAGGGCACGCCGTATCAAAAATCCCAGTTGTTAGAAAAGCGTATAAATGAACGGTGCCAAAGCGGAGCCTTGAGTAAAGACGATCAGGGCGCCCAGGAAAAAAAGTAATATCACGATGGGCAGCAGCCAGTATTTTTTCCTGAACCGCAGAAATTCCCAAAACTCGGCCATGATGGATATCTTGCTCAACTGACGCCTTTCTAATACATCTTTTCGCTGCGTTTGGGGTCGTAGGGCTCCCCCCCTCGCAGATGCCAATAGGAGTCCCGGTCCCCGATCTTTTTGTCCAACAGGTCCTTGCCCAACAGGCGCATCACCAGGCCGATGGGCGTGATCACCAGATAAAATAGCAGAGTCAAAAGAATTCGGGAAACAAAGAATCCCAGCACAATGGCCAGGCTCAGCCATATCTTGTAGACCGGTTTGAGGCC
>JANQFN010000247.1 GCA_028277825.1 Desulfarculaceae bacterium | reverse complement strand
CCAGCACTGCTGACGTTGTAGCCCGCAAAGTCGCCAGCGCCCTCACCGGTGAGGGTGGCGTTGGCGCTCGAGAGGGAGAGGCCGAAGCCCCAGCCTGCGACGCGTCCGAAGAAGATGTAGACCTTGCCTGCCAGAGCGCCGGCACCGCTGTTGCCCCAGGCGCTCGACCTCCGGGAGCAGCCGAGGCTCGACTCGGACCACACCAGGGCCAGGTTCGCCGGGAGGGTGGCCGTCGTCACGGGCGGCTGCGGCGGCATCGGCGGGGGAGTCACCGACAGGTTCCTCAATGACGGCGTGTCCGTGGCTGTCGTCGACACAGACATCTCCAGGGCCGAGGTGATCATGATTGGATGACTTTGGTAGCAAACAAAACCTTAATAAGAAGATGTCACAGGAATGGATCGCCAATGATCCCGAGTGGAAGGCCGCCTCATCCGCCAGGCGCCTGAAGCTCTACGCGGCCGACGTCTCCCACAGGAAGAACTGCTTCGACGTCGTCTCCAGGATCGTCGGTGACCTCGGCAAGGTCAACTACCTCATCAACTCCGTGGCCTACTTCAAGACAAGCGTGCGTGTTGGAACAAGACTGCAGAATCCCTATTGCTATTGTGTGTATCTAATTTTTTTAAACTTTATCCTCTAGGGCCTGGAGTCTGATGATGACGAGTGGTGCGATAGCATGAGGATCAACGTGGCAAGCTTTGCCTTCATGGGGCAGGCGTGCTATGGCCACATGGCCGCCATGCCGCCCGGGGCACCCAGGGCCGTCGTCAACATGAGCAGCACCGGCGCGCGGCAGGTCCAAAGGAGTTAGTAGGCCTAGTTTATGTAGTGCCAAAGCTGCTTTCACATTGAAAATATTCTCCAACAGACCGCTGGACTTACCAGTCTGCGAAGGGGGCCATCGACATCCTGACCAAGACGATGGCCATGGACATGAGCCCCGGGAGGGTGAGGGTCAACAGCATCTCGCCCACGTGGACCTGGACCCCGGAGGTCAAGGCCGCCAAACCCGAAGGCAGTAAGGATCTGCTTTTCATGGTTTTTTGAGACTGCATATAACATAGTGCCCATTTTTAGTATCCCGTTCCGAGTGGGAGCGCGCAGCGGTGGGCTCGTTCCACATCATCCCGAGGATGGGCGACGTGGCCGAGGTGGCCGCGGCGGCGGCCTTCCTCTGCAGCGAGGACGCCCGGTACATCACGGCTACGGACCTCTGGGTGGACGGCGGCTACGGGGCCATGGGCCCAGAAGGGCGCGGCGGGAAGGCCGGGTTTGCCGGGTGCAAGAAGGAGTGAGGAATTTATTATGGGAAATAAATCCCTTGAAAAGAGTGGATTTTTGGGCAATCAGAGCCCGATTCTCTGTCTCCGATTTGGTTCTTCTCCCTTTTCAACCCGGAGTTTGGTTTTTTAAAATCCGCTGCATTAGGCAATAAG
>JANQFN010000208.1 GCA_028277825.1 Desulfarculaceae bacterium | reverse complement strand
ATCTCCGACAACGCGGTGGCCTTCCACCGTCAAAATATCCGCAACAAGCTGGGGCTCAAAAAGCAAAAGATTAACCTGCGCACCTATCTGAACCAAATGACCGACTCCTGAGCCCCTGTGGACGCATCCCGGCCGTTTTAAAAAATAGTAGTTTTATGCTACCAATAAACTAATATTAAATTATATTTTATTGGCGGCACCTCCAGTTATACCATTCCCCTGTCAATTGAAGCGTTGCCTGACAAACCGGTCCCAGGTCGGCTGGGAGGCCTGGTTTTGTTTATCTGTCCCGGGGGTGGGGGATGGCCGGGCCGCTGGCGGGCCGGCCGCCGGACATGCGTTAAGCTCATCATTCAAGGAGGCATTGACCATGAAGAAAGGCGCCATCATCGCACTTTGCCTGGTCTTGGGCCTGTTTATGGGGCTGGGCGCCCTGAGTGCGGACTCCGCCCAGGCCAAGAAGAAGTTCTATCGGGTGGAGGCGCGCACCACCACCTTTGGCGGCTCCAGCTACATCCTGGGCTTTGCCGCCTGCGACCTTTTGAACAAGTACTCCAGTTTCGTGCGCGGCTCGGTGCTGGAGTCCACCGGCACCCCGGAGAACATCAAGAAGGTGGGGCTTTCGGCCAAAAAGCGCAAACGCACCTTTTTCACCATCACCGCCGAGATGTTTGAAAAGGCCAAGAAGGGCATGCCGCCCTACGCCAAAAACGCCGACAAGTTCAAGGACCTGATGGTCATGGCCTATCAACAGTCCCTGGCCGGGGTGATCATCACCCTGGACCCCAAACTCAAGACCCTGGCCGATCTCAAGGGCAAGCGGGTGGCCACCTGGCCCAAAGGCACCACCAAGTTCGACCTGACCCACACCCTGATCGCTGGCGCCGGCAAGGAGGTGGTGGACAGCATCAAGTGGCAGTTCACCGGCTACGCCGGCTACAACGACATGATCCTGGGCAAGGTGGACGCGGCCTTTTCCTTCCTGCCCGAGCGCGGCCCGGGCGTCTACACCACGGTCCCCAAGCTCAAGGAGTTGATGTCCAAGCGCCGGGTTTATTTCGTCACTGCCACCGGCGACATGCGAAAAGAATCCGCCAGGCTGTTCGGCTCGGCCTACGGCGCCACCTCCACGGTGGCCGCCGGAGCCCTGGGCAAGGACATCCCCCGCCAGAAAGTGATGGGTTGGAACATCCTGTTGGGCTGGGGCGTGTACCCCCAGATGCCCGAGAAGGTGGTATATGAGATTCTCAAGGTGATGGACGCCCACGGCGGCCTGATCAAGACCTATCACAGCGCGGGCAAGAACTGGACCAAGGACCACTACGGCGCCTTCCCCGCGCCCAAGGACCAGTGGCACCCCGGCGCCCGCAAGTTCTACGAGGAAAAGGGCATCCCTTACGGCGAAAAGCACTTCCTCAAAATCTATCCCATGGATTAGGCCGCAGGGCCTGATCGCCAAACACCACCGGTTGGGGGGAAAGAAGCGGACTCTTTCCCCTCAACCGTCTTGAGAGGGCCCTTAAAGGGCAAGGGGCGGGCAACGGTGAGCCCTGCAGAGGACAGCAACAGGAACAAGGTGCTGGACGGCGTCATCGCGGCGCTGGCGGTGGCCATGGGCCTCTATCACCTGGCCAACTGCTACGTCTCCTTGGTGGGCACCATCGAGCACCGCATGATCCACCTCCTGTTCGCCTTGGCCCTGGTGTTTCTCACCGCCGCCCGCCAGGGCAGACGGGCCTGGCCCTGGCTGGGCCTTATGATTGCGGCCTTGGCCTGCGTGGCCTATCTCTGGGGCAATCTGGAACGCTTGCTGTTCGAGATGGGCTTCCCGTTGCCCCTTGACGTGGTGGTAGGCTTTTTGGTCTTGGCCATTGTCTTCATTGCCTGCTGGAAGAGCTTCGGTTTCATTTTGCCGCTCATGGCCTGCCTCCTGTTGGCCTACGGCTTTTTCGCCCATCACCTGGGCGGGCCGGAGCTGTCCCTGGACGAGATCATCACCACCGTGGATCTGACCTTCGGCTCCTATGACCTGTGGGGCACCATCCTGATCATCAGCGCCAACGTGATCTTTTTGTTCATCCTTTTTGGCGGCATGCTGGCCGGGTTGGGTGCCAATGACTTCTTCCTGGAGCTGGGCAAGGTGGTGGGGCGCTATTCCCGCTCCGGGCCGGCCATGACCGCGGTGATCAGCTCCTGCCTGATGGGCATG
>JANQFN010000186.1 GCA_028277825.1 Desulfarculaceae bacterium | reverse complement strand
AGCGGCCAAGCGCCAACGGGATATCAAGCACATCAAGCGCCTGTTGGCCATGATCCGGCCCTACTGGAAGCGCCTGGCCCTGGCCATGTCCATGATGGTGGTGGTTGGCGGTTCCACCTCGGCCATGGCCTATCTGGTCAAGCCGGTGATGGACGACATCTTCGTGGCCAAGGACAAAGATTTGTTGTTGATGATGCCTTTGGCCATCATCGTGCTCTACCTTATCAAGGGTGGTTGCGCCTACGGCCAGACCTATCTCATGCAGTACGTGGGCCAGCGCATCATCACCCAGTTCCGCATCGACCTTTATGCCCACTTGCAGCGCCTGAGCCTGAGCTACTATGACCGCACCCCCACCGGTGAGTTGATGAGCCGCATCACCAACGACGTAAACCAAATGCAGGGCGCGGTCTCCAGCGTGGTCACCGGCGTGCTCAAGGACTTGTTCACCATCCTGGGCCTGATCGCGGTGATCGTCTACCGGGACTGGTTTTTGGCGGTGTTCGCCCTGGGCGTGTTCCCCTTGTCCATCATACCCTTGGTCAAGTTCGGCCGGCGGCTGCGGAAGATATCCCACCGCTCCCAGGAGACCATGGCCGATGTCAGTGTGCTGCTGCACGAGACCATCGGCGGCGCCCGCATCGTCAAGGGGTTTTGCCGCGAGGAATACGAGATCCAGCGCTTTTCCGACGAGGCCTACCGTCTGTTCCGGCTGCGCATGAAAGACATCTCCACCCGGGCCATGTCCAGCCCGGTGATGGAGTTTTTGGGCGGCATCGGCATCGCCGGCATCCTCACCTACGGCGGCTGGCAGGTGATCAACGGCACCTCCACGCCGGGCACCTTTTTCTCCTTCCTCACCGCCCTGATCCTGTTGTACGAGCCGGTTAAAAAGCTTTCCTCCCTCAACAACGAGGTGCAAAACGGGCTGGCCGCGGCCGAGCGGGTCTATAGGGTGCTGGACGAGCCGGTGGAGATCGACGAAAAGCCCGGCGCCCTGGAGTTGGAGCCGCTTAAGAAAAACATCCGCTTCGAGGGGGTCAGCTTCGCCTACCGTCCCGGCGAAGAGGTCCTGGACAACATCGATTTGACCGTGCCCAAGGGAGAGGTCTTGGCCCTGGTGGGCACCTCTGGCGGGGGCAAGACCACCCTGGTCAACCTCTTGCCCCGCTTCTACGAGGTGACCCAGGGGGCTATCACCATCGACGGCGTGGACATCCGCCAGGCCTCCCTGAACAGCCTGCGCAGCCAGATCGCCATCGTCACCCAGCAGATAATTTTGTTCAACGACACCGTGGCCTCAAACATCAGCTACGGCAAGCCCCGGGCCAGCGACGAAGAGATCCGGGCCGCGGCTGACACCGCCTTTGCCACCGGCTTCATCGAGAAGCTGCCCCAGGGCTTTGACACCCTGATCGGCGAGAGCGGGGCGCTTCTCTCCGGCGGCGAGCGCCAGCGCCTGTCCATTGCTCGCGCCCTGTTGGCCGACCGGCCCATCTTGATCCTGGACGAGGCCACCTCCAGCCTGGACACCGAGAGCGAAATGTATGTGCAAAAGGCCCTGGAGAACCTCATGGCCGGCCGCACCACCTTTGTCATTGCCCACCGTTTATCAACCGTGCAGCGGGCCGACCGCATCCTGGTGATCAGCGACGGCAGAATAGTGGAAGAGGGCAGACACGAGGAGCTTCTGGCCGCCGAGGGGGTCTACACTCGGCTGCACCGCATGCAGTTCGCCATTGACCAGGGCATGGCCCCCACTGGGCCAAGCGAACAGGGATAGGCCACCATGCCGGCCTCGAGCAGTACGCCAAGCCAAGTCCGCGGAGTTTTTTGGCCAACGTTGTGCCTGGTGCTGCTGGTGGGTCTGACCGTTGGGGCCATTGTGCAGGGCTGGGACGGGCCGGTGGCCCGGCTGGCCAGGCCCCTGGGCCAGGCCGGCTTTGGCGAGGCCTGGGCCCGGGCGGCCTACTGGTTGGGCCTGGGCGGTATTCAGATGGCGGGTATGGCCCTGCTGGGCCTGGTCGGCTATCTCTGGCGCCGGCGGGGCCTGATGCTTTTAGGGCGCGACGGACTCTTGGCGGTGGCCGCCTCGGGTTTGGCCACCCAGGTGATCAAGCACCTGGTGGGCCGTCCCCGGCCGCGCATGGGCCAGGACGCCTGGCAGGCCCTGGGCCCCACCTTTGACAGCGACCTGCATTCATTCCCCTCGGGCCACGCGGCCACCAGCTTCGCCTTGGCCGTGGTGCTGGCCGCCCGCTTTCCCCATCTGGCCCCGGCTTTCTATGCGCTGGCGGGCTTCATCGCCTTTGGCCGCCTTTTGGGCAACTCGCACTACCTGGCCGACGCCTTGGGCGGGGCGGCCCTGGGGCTTTTAACGGGCTGGCTGCTGGTGCGCTGGCTGCGGGACAGGGAGAGGGCATGAGCCAAGGCAGCGCCATAAAGGGCCTGCTGGCCCTGTTGTTGGCCCTGGTCCTGGCCGGCGGCCTGCTCCTGGCCGACCTGGGCGGCACCGCGCTGAGCGACCGCGACGAGGGCGAGTACGCGGCCAGCGTGGCGGCCATGGTCAAAAGCGGCGACTACCTGGTGCCCACCCTCAACGGCCGTAATTATCTGGAAAAGCCCATCCTGGTCTTTTGGCTCACCGCCGCCGCCTTCAAGTTGGTTGGACCCGGAGAGTTGGCCGCCCGCCTGCCTTCGGCCGTAAGCGGCGTCTTGCTGCTCCTGGCCATTGCGGCCCTGGTCTGGCGGGTGTCGGGCCGGCCCGGCCTGGGGGCTTTGGCCGTGGCCTGCCTGGGCTTCAGCCCCTTGTTCGTGCTGGTGGGCCGGGCTTGCTTGACTGACATGCTGCTCAGCCTGTTCACCACCCTGTCCCTGGTCTGCTTTTTCCTGGGAAGCGAAAAGGAGGCCCCCCGGGACCGCGTCTGGTACTTGCTGGCCTGGGCCGCTCTGGGCCTGGGCTTTTTGACCAAGGGGCCGGTGGCGCCGGCAGTGGTGCTGCCCACTGCCCTGATCTACGCCATCTGGCAGCGCCGCCTGCTGCTCACCCTGAAGCGGGCCCAAATACTCTGGGGTTTGTTGATATTCGTGCTGATCAACCTGCCCTGGTACGGCCTGATCTGGTATCAGCTGGGCGACGAGTTCTGGCAGGCCTTTTTCGTGAGCCAGAACTTAAGGCGCTTCAGCGAGACCCTGTTGGGGCACGGCGGCGGCCTGGTCTTTTATCTGCCGGTAATTTTTCTGGGGGCCTATCCTTGTGCCATCGCCGCGCTGCCCGAGTGGGGCCGCGCCCTGTTCCAAAACCCCCGTGCCCAACGAGAAAACGAGGCCCTGTCCCGCTTGCATCTCTTGTCGGGGGTGACTCTAGCCCTGGTGTTGGTGGTGTTCTCTCTGGCCGCCACCAAGCAGATAAACTACATCCTGCCCGCCTTGCCCTTCCTGGCCATTCTGGCCGGCTGTTCCCTGGACCGGCTGGGCCAGGGCGAGCTGGGCGGCGGTCTGGCCCGGGCCGTGTTCTGGATTGGGCTTTTGGCCCTGGGGGCGGTTCTGGTGGTGGCCCTGGCCGGGGTGCCGTTGGCCCTATCCCTGTTCTGGGACAAGATAGTGGCTTCCATCCGCTTTGACTCCAGTGAGTACGCTCTGCCCCAGCAGGCGCCGCTGATGATCCTGTGGCCCTTGTGCGCGGCCGGGGTTTTGGCCGCGTCTGTTTATGGCGCCTGGCTGCTGCCCCGGCGGGGACGGCCCGGCCTGGCGCCCTGGGCCTTGGGTGCGGGCGGGGC
This sequence comes from Desulfarculaceae bacterium, assembly GCA_028277825.1. Classification (GTDB taxonomy): domain Bacteria; phylum Desulfobacterota; class Desulfarculia; order Desulfarculales; family Desulfarculaceae; genus Desulfoferula. Next base: position 2,826 of record JANQFN010000186.1, on the reverse strand, counting down.
CGTGTTCTGCGGGCTGGTGTTTTTGGGGCTGTTGCCTCAGGCCAGCGGCTTTGTGCAGGAGCCGGCCAAAGAGATGGGCCAGGCGGTCAGCCAGCGGGCCCTCCCCGGGGAGAAGGTGGTCACCTATGGCCTGTGGAAGCCCAGCCTGATCTTCTACAGCAACCGCGATTTGCCCCGCTTCAAGGTGGATCAGGGCGCCGAACTGGCCAAGGAGCTTAACGGCGACATCCCCCTGTTGATCATGAGCCGGGTGCGCCTGCTGCCCGAGTTGGTCAAACTGCCCGGTTTTGTGGAGATGGGCCGCTGTGGCGGCTATCTCCTGGGCGGCAACGCGGCCGCCTCCCGGGCCTGGAGCGGGCCGGCCAAGCCCAAAACCGCGCCACCGGCCCCGGATAAGACAGACACCCCGGCCCAGCCTTCCACAGCGCCGGAGGCCCAGAAGGCAGAGCCAACCCAGAGGGATGCCACTCAGCCCCAAGCGCAGGCCGAGCCAAAGGCCGGGTCGCCCGCAGCGCCCCAACAGCCCAAAGCGGGGCCAGGCTCATGAAGGTGGTGACCCAACGCTGGCCCGGCTGGCTCTATCCCCTGGTCCTGCTGGCTATGTGCGCGCTGCTGTTCTTCTCCCTGCCCAACTTGCGCGACCTGTGGGAGAGCGACGAGGCGCGCTATGCTGAGATCGGACGGGAGATGGCTGAGTCCTCCAGTCTCAAGGACTGGGTGATCCCCCGCCTGAATTACGTTACTTACCTGGAGAAGCCGCCTCTGAGTTCCTGGCTCACCGCCATCAGCTTCAAGCTCTTCGGGGTCAGCAGCGCGGCCGCCCGCTTGGTGCCCATGGTCTTTGGCACCCTCACGGTGCTCTTGTGCTTCTTATTGGGCAAAGACCTTTGGGACGACGAACGGGCCGGCTTCTGGTCGGCAATGGTCCTGGCCACTTCCCTGATGTTTTTTGCGCTCAGCCGGGTGATCCTGGTGGACATGGTGCTGTGCTGCGGCATTGTGCTGGCTGTGTACGGGGCCTGGCGCCTGCGCGGCGGCAAGGACTGGGGTCTTTATTTGTTCTGGCTGGGCTGCGCCATGGGCTTTTTGACCAAGGGCGTGTTGGGCCCGGGCCTGGCGGCCATGGCCGTGGTGGTCTTCGCCGCCCTGGCCGGCGAGTGGCATCTACTCAGACAGCTCATCAACTGGAGGGGACCGGCCCTGTTCGTGCTGCTGACCGGGCCCTGGGTGGTCGCGGCCACCTGGCTGCACGAGGGCTTCATCACCTACTTCTTCTGGGATGAGCAGGTGGGCCGGCTGCTCACCACCCGCCACCAGCGCTACCAGCCCTTTTACTACTATTTCATGCTGCTGCCCGGCGCCTTTTTCCCCTGGATCGCCCTGCTGCCCTGGGCGGTGGGCCGCACCTTCCCCCGCCTGGCCTGGCGCGACCCCCAGGCACGGCCCTGGCTCTTGGCTGCAGCCTGGTTTGTGTCCTTCTTCGTGTTTTTGAGCATCAGCTCCTCCAAGATGATGCACTACGCCCTGCCCATGCTGCCGCCCCTGGCCCTTTTGGTGGGGCGGCCCCTGGCTGGAGTGATGAGCTGGAAGCCGGGCGAGGTCTCACCATTGGGGCTCCGGGCCAGCCTCTTGGCCCTGGCCGGGCTAAGCCTGGCCGCGGGCCTGGCCCTGTTGGTGATTCCCGCCGGCAACCCGGACATATCTTATGCCCACGGCGGGGCCCTTTTGTTCTGGGGGCCGCTGTTTTTGAGCCTCTTGGGCCTGGGGGTCTACCTGGTGCGCGGCCGGGCCTGGGCCGCGGCCGGGGCGCCGTTGGCGGTGTTCGCCCTGTTGGTGCTGGGGGCCGCGCTGGCCGCGCCCACCCTGGATGAGTACCGCTCGGTGGGCGGCCTGATCAAACCCATCCGCGGTGAGCTGAAAAAGGGCGACATCATGGCCAACCTGGGCGACTATTACCAAGGCACCGCCTTTTACAGCCGCCGCCGGGTCAAGGTGGCTGAAAACTGGGGAGAGCTGGAATTCGGCCGCCGCCTGGCCCCGGACCGGGCCCAGTGGTTTTTGAAAGGCGACGAGGCCTTGTTGAAGCTGATGGAAGGCAAGCGGCGGGTCTTTGTCATTGCCGAGACCCCACGCTATGAGAAGTTTTTCCGCCTGGCCCAGGGCAAGTTCGGCCTGCCCATCTTCCCTTGGATTCAAATGGGCGACAAGACCTTGTTCAGCAACCGTCCCAGGAAATAGCCCTATCAGTCCGGCCCCACTTGAACCCCCATGCGGTGGCATATTCCAAATATGTTGTCGCATTATAAAAGTTTTTACCTATCAAAGGGATACATCTATATTGGGAGTGCGGTAGTTTACTTTTTCCCGTATTCCTGCCATATTATAGCCGCCACCCACCAAGGGGGCTCTAAACCTAGCCGGAGAGGCCCATGAGCGAGGCTCATAGCGAAAACCAGCCGTATTTGTCGGTGGTTATCCCGGTTTTTAACGAAGAGGACAATCTGGTGGAGCTGCAGGCCCGCCTGGCCGCCGCCCTGGACGGCGCCGGCTACACCTGGGAGATCATTTACACCGATGATGGCTCCCGGGACCGCTCCTGGCAGATTTTGAGCCAGCTGCACCAAAACGACCCCCGGGTGCGCCTGGTGCGCTTCAACCGCAACTACGGCCAGCACATGGCGGTGTTCAGCGGTTTCGAGCGGGTGCGCGGTCAGGTTGTGGCCACTCTGGACGCCGACCTGCAGAACCCGCCCGAAGACTTGCCCAAGCTGGTGGAAAAGCTCAACCAGGGTTATGACGTGGTGGGCGGCTGGCGGGAGAACCGCA
>JANQFN010000183.1 GCA_028277825.1 Desulfarculaceae bacterium | reverse complement strand
AGCCAGGCCCGCAGCCCTGGTCACCCGCGTGCACGGTGTGGGCGGGCTCAAGACCGCCATGGCCCTGGCCGGTTACAGCGCCGGTACGGTGCGTATGCCGCTGAGCATGCCCGCGCCCCAGGCTGTGGACGAGATCAACGCCGCCTTTAAGGACCTAGTGTAATAAGGCTCCGAGGAGTTGTCATGAAATTCTCTTACAACCAGATGCGTCAGTACAGCGCGGCCGCGCAAAGGTCGGTGGCCATGGCCCCCCGGGGCATGTGCGCCTCCAGTCAGGCCCTGGCTACGGGCAGCGGGCTGAAGATGCTGGCGCGCGGCGGCAACGCGGTGGACGCGGCGGTGGCCATGGCCGCCAGCCTCAGCGTGGTGGAGCCCTACTCGGTGGCCATCGGCGGCGACGCCTTTGCCCTGATCTATTTGGCCGCCGAGGACCGCGTGGTGGGCATGAACTCCTCGGGCCGGGCCCCGGCCGCGGCCGAGCTGGAGTGGTTCACCAGCCAGGGCCACAGGGAGATGCCCACCCAGGGCATCCTGCCGGTGACCGTGCCCGGCGCCCTGATGGGTTGGGCCGAGGCCATCGGGCGCTACGGCAAGCTGGGTCTGGCCGACGTGTTCGAAGATGCCATTTACTATGCCCAAAACGGCTTCCCGCTTAGCGAGGTAATCGCCGGCGAGTGGGCCGAGGCCGGCGAGATTTTGGCCGCCATGCCCGGCGGGGCGGCGGCCACCTACCTCATCGATGGCAAAACTCCCCGTCCCGGCCAGGTTTTCGCCAACCCCGACCTGGCCGCCACCTACCGCCGGATCGTGGAGCAAGGTATCGGCATTTTTTACGGCGGCGAGCTGGGCGAAAAGATCGCCGCCTTTGCCAAAGAGCACGGCGGGATTTTAAGCAACGATGATCTGGCGGCGCACAAAGTCGACTGGGTGGAGCCCATCGACCTGGACTACCGCGGTTACCGCGTGCTGGAGCTGCCGCCCAACGTGCAGGGCATCACCGCCCTGGAGATCCTCAACACCCTGTCGGGCTACGATCTGGCGGCCCTGGAGCACAACGGACCCGAACACCTGCACCTGTTGGCCGAGGCCATCAAGCTGGCCTTTGCCGACCGCGACTACTATATAACCGACCCCGAGTTCTACGCGGTGCCGGTGGAGCAGTTGCTTTCGCCCGAATACGGCGAACAGTGCCGGGCCAAGATCGACCCCACAGCCGCCATGCCGCCGCCCTCCCCCGGCCTGGGCCGGACCAGCGGCGACACGGTGTACGTGGCCGCCGGCGACGCCGAGGGCAACTCGGTCTCCTTCATCTCCAGCATCTACTTCCACTTCGGCTCGGGCATGGTGGTTGAAGGCACCGGCATTACCCTGCAAAACCGGGGCATGTCCTTTTCCCTGGACCCGGAACACCCCAACTGCATCGCCCCTAACAAACGCACCCGCCACACCTTGATCCCGGGCATGCTGTTCAAGGACGGCCAATGCCTGATGTCCTTCGGGGTGATGGGCGCGGACATGCAGCCCCAGGGTCATGCCCAGTTCGTCAGCAACCTGGTGGATTTCGGCATGAACCTGCAGGAGGCCATGGACAGCCCCCGCCTGAGGCACATGGGAGACATGGAGATATATCTGGAGGATGGCATCCCAGAAGCCAGCGCCGAGGCCTTGAGCGCCCTGGGGCACCTGATGGATCCCACCCCCACCACCATCAACAAGGTGGGCGGCGGCCAGGCGGTCTACCGCGACCACGAACAGGGCGTCTGGCTGGCGGCCTCGGACCGGCGCAAAGACGGCTGCGCCCAGGGATATTAATGGCGCCTCTTTTCATTGGCACAGCACCGCCGAAGGAGTATGATGGGGCCAAAGCCAGGGAGATGACCATGCTGAAGAAATGTGTTCTGTTGCTACTGATGCTTGTTGCCCTTAGCGTTTCCGGACTGGGCTGCGCCAAGCACTATTATGACGTGCCCACCGCGATGGAAGACCAGCGCGCCGCCGACGAGATGGAGTGGGAGAACGACCCCTGGCGCTAACCCGGTGACGCCCGGCGGCCTTTAGTCCCCCGGCTCAGACAAATTGAATGACCGCGGGCCGCGCCCCCTCCTGGGAGGCGCGGCCCGCTTTTTTCAGCCTCACCGCCGCTGGAAATTTTCTCGCCGCGGGAGTCCCCCTACCTCATACTATTGTTTATAGACCTAAAGAAAATGGAGGAAGCAGATGACGCAAGTTCTGATCGTATACGCCAGCGATCATGGCGGTACCCAAAAGATGGCCGAAAACCTGGCCGCCGGGGTGGAGTCGGTGGAGGGCTGCTCGGCCAAATTGATGAGCGCCGAAGAGGCCACCGCCGAGGATATCATTGCCAGCGATGCCCTGGTCCTGGGCAGCGCGGTGCACATGGCTTCCATGCACTGGCAGATGAAAAAGTTCATCGACATGCAATGCTCCGGCCTGTGGATGGGCGACAAGATCATGGGCAAGGTGGGGGCGGTGTTCGCCTGCGGTGCCGGTTACGGCAACGCCGGCAGCGGTTGCGAGCTGGCTATGCTCTCCATGCTGGGCAACCTGGCGGAGCTGGGCCTGGTGATCGTGCCCCTGCCTAAAAGCTCACCGGGCTACGCCCAAGGCGGCCTGCATTGGGGGCCCTACGGCCGGGCGCACAACGAGGACATCTCGCCCATCGAGGGCGGCCTGCCCGATGAACGGGCCGAGGCCGCCCGTCAGCACGGCATCAACATCGCCCGGGTGGCCCAGGCTGTGTCAGGCAAGGGTCTGCTAGGATAGAATCTTCCGGGGAAACCCTTTCTTTTTGGGAAAAAGAAAGGG
>JANQFN010000122.1 GCA_028277825.1 Desulfarculaceae bacterium | reverse complement strand
TCGTGAAAGCCGTGGTGTCTATGGCAGCCCGCGGATTCATGCCGAGCTCAAATACAGACAGATGCACCATGGCAAAAAGCGGGTTGCACGGCTGATGCGTGCAAACGGCATCATGGCCAAGCAGAAGAAGCAATTCAAGGCCACCACTAATTCCAGACACTCTCATCCGGTGGCGCCCAACTTGCTCCAGCGCAATTTTTCAGCGGACATGCCCGATCAGAAATGGCTGGCTGATATTACTTACATTCCCACCGGTGAGGGCTGGCTGTACCTGGCGGCCATCCTGGACCTGCACTCCAAGCTGATCGTGGGCTGGTCTATGTCGGGCCGCATTACCAGGAAACTGGTGCTTGAGGCACTGGAGATGGCGGTGGGCCGTAGAAAACCAGGTCGAGGTTTGATTCATCATTCGGACCGTGGCAGCCAGTATGCCTGTATCGACTATCAGCGTGCGCTTGGCTCTCATGGCATGATATGCAGCATGAGCAAGAAGGGAGATTGCTGGGACAACGCCCCCATGGAGAGTTGGTTTCACACCCTTAAAACCGAATTGGTCAACCATCGACGGTATCAAACCCGAATGCAGGCCAAGGCCGATGTATTTGAGTACATTGAAGTCTTTTACAATCGCAGCCGCAGACATTCCAGCTTGGGCTACATGACCCCGGCCCAATATGAAATGGTCAAAATGGCTGCTTAACTCGGTGTCCACAAAAACGGGGCAAGATCACTAGCGACCGCAAAGAATAAGAGGTTTGGAAAGGGACAAAATCGCTTGTCCATCCGACTGGGGCCCGGCTAAACGCCGGGTCCTTTTTTTGGGGGGAGATTTGGCCATTGGTCAGCCTACCCCTGGCGGCTAGTTCACAATACGCGCCGGCTCTGCAAGCCAAGGTCTGCCCCAATATCCGTGCCGCTATTTGTTGGGCAGCTCGTGCCAGTTCCGTTGAACGCACCTTGTCGCGCCATACCATTCTCCCTCAGCCGCTTCTGCTCGCTGTTTTTCCTTCCCAGCCTCTTTTCCTTTCCTCTCCCCTCTTCCCTTGCGCCCCGCGCCCACAGGCCATATATTTCTGCAAAGTGATTTGACCTGCATCTTTTGAGGGAATACCCATGGAATGCGCCAGCGAACCCACCGGTTTTGACTACGTGGGCCAATGCATCCGGCCGCCCAGCGAGGCCAACTCCATCCTGATCCAGGCCACCTTGGGCTGCTCACACAACAAATGCACCTTCTGCGGCACCTATAACGGCAAGCGCTTCAACATAAAAGACCAGGCCGTCCTGGAACGGGATTTCGAGTTCGCCGCTAAGTACTGCCAGCGCCAGCGCCGTTTGTTCGTGATGGACGGCGACGCCCTGATCATGCCCATGAAGCGCTGGGAGTGGTTCTTGGGCCAGGTCAAACAAAAGCTGCCCTGGGTGACCCGGGTGGGGGCCTATGCCAATGCCAAGAGCGTGGCTCTGAAAAGCGATGAGGATTTGGCCCGGCTCAAGGAACTGGGCCTGGGCATCCTCTACTATGGCGTGGAGAGCGGCCACCCCCAGGTGCTGAAAGACATCGTCAAGGGCTCCACCCCCGAGAAACTGATCGCCCAAGGCCGTCGCATCAAGGACGCGGGCATCAAGCTGAGCGTCACAGTGCTTTTGGGCATCGGCGGCACCGCGCTCAGCCTGGAGCACGCCAAGGCCACCGGTGAGCTTCTGACCCAGATGAGCCCGGATTACGTGGGCGCCCTGACCTTGATGCTGGTGCCGGGCACGCCCCTGTATGAGCAGGCCGAACGCGGCGAATTCCAGGTGCCCGACACCCGGGGCATGCTGGAAGAGCTGCGCGAGATGATCGCCCACAGCGACCTGGGCGGCGGGCTGTTCTACGCCAACCACGCCTCGAATTATCTGCCCATAAAATCGGTGCTGCCTCGGGACCGGGAATCCACCCTGGCTCTGATCGACCAGGCTTTGCAAGGCAAGGTGGGGCTCAAACCGGAATGGATGCGGGCGCTGTAGGCTTTTTGTACGCATTAGACTAATAACAACCGGTTGCCAAATGGCGGTCGGTTGTTTTAGTTTGAGAGCCCAAAAAACAGGGAGATGTGAACATGTCGGAAGAATTTGCTCGTCAGACCATTGCAGACTATATAAAGGCCTTTAACGCCGACGACCACCAAGCCATGACCTCCCTGCTCAACTTCCCCTTTGCCTGGCTAATCGGCGACAAGGTGGTGGGTTTGGCTGCCACGGCCGATGATTTCGTGCCGCCCACCGCGCGCATCCGCCGCGATGAGGGCTGGCATCATTCCGAACTGGATGAGGTGGAGGTGTTGCAGGCTTGGGAGGGCAAGGCGCACTGCAAGGTGGTGTTCAGCCGCTTCAAGAACGATGGCAGCAAATATATGACCATGGAGGCCTTGTGGATCGTGACCACTACTGATGACGGCCACTGGGGCATCCAGTGGATGTCGCGTTAGATTGCTAGGTAGAAAGAATTAAGAAGCGGTTAAGGTTCAAGAAAAAACCGGCTGGGATTAATGCCTCAGCCGGCGCAGTCAACAGGCAGGGCTATGTTGGAGTCTCGGGGGGTGTCCAAATACACGGTCCCATCTGATGGGCGCACTTTGAGGACACCGCGTAACGTTTAACAAGGTTTTGCATTTGCCGGGCCTGTTTCACAAAAGGCAGACCCGCTCTCTTTACCTTACCAACTCTTTTTCCCGGTCAACCCAGAACAGGCGATTTCATCAAGCCCCGTAGATCGCCTGCGGCCCCACCTCGCTCAAATCACGGCAACCGGCCAGGACCATGGCGGTGTCGAACTCGCGCTTTACTTGCTCCAGATACAGGGTCACGCCTTCGGCCCCACCGCCCATGGCCATCCAAGCCAGGGGACGGCCGATCAGCACCGCGTCCGCGCCCAGGGCCAGCATCTTCAATACGTCCCCGCCGCTTCTGACCCCGCCGTCAGCCAACAGGGCCAGCTTGCCCTTGACCGCCTTCGCTATGGCAGGCAGCACCTCGGCGGTGCCCGGCGTGTGATCCAGCACCCGGCCCCCGTGGTTGGAGACCACGATGCCCGCCACCCCGGCATCAACCGCG
>JANQFN010000077.1 GCA_028277825.1 Desulfarculaceae bacterium | reverse complement strand
TCGGCCGAGCAGAAGCGCCTGGAGGCCGGGGAGCTGACCTATACCGGCCCCATGTTCGGCAAGAAAATGCGCTGGCCTAACGAACCGGCCGCCGGGTATGAGCGCGAGATTCTGGCCGCGGAGGGCGTGGACCAGGACCTGTTGAAAAAGTCGCGCCTGTCTGGCAGCCGCCGGGTGGCCCGGCTCATGGTTCCGGATTTGGCCTTTGAATCCGCCGGCGACGGGCTGGTCTTTTCCTTTGCCCTGCCCAAGGGCTCTTACGCCACGGTGCTGCTCAGGGAGTTCATGAAGAGCGAGGCCGAACTGCCGGAGTAAGTCTAACCCGCGCCGTCCAGGCGGCGGGCCACCACCTCCAACGCCCTCTGCACCCCCAGGCTGGGCAGCACCCCGCAGCCCGGCGCCGGCCGCAGGATGTGGCCATCGCCTTCGGGCAGCACCTCCAAATAGAAGGCCTGCTCCAGGTCCTCTTCCAAGACCACCATGCGCAACAGGGCCCTGCCCCGAGCGGGATCATACAGCGTGTCTTTGAGCATGACTTTGATCTCGCCCGGCTCTTCAAAGGGGGCCAGTTTGGCGGGGTCGAAATTTTGCAGGCTGGGGTAGTGCAACTCAGGCTCCCGGGGCTGGGGCCAAGCCAGATGCTCGGCCTTGCTCAATTCTAGCTCATAAAATTCGTTCACGCCCTGGTCCTGCCACTTGCGCTCGTACTTGCTGTCCAGCCCCGGCGGCACCGCCTTGAGCGAGGCCTCAAAACCGCTGCCCGGCACCTGGGTCAAAACCCATTCAGCATGGGGACGGTAGTCGGTGAGCAGGCGCAGGGAGCCCCCCGGCGCCAGGCGGCTGTTGAGCAGACGCAGGAAGCGCCGCTGCAAAAGCCGCCGGCCGGCTTGGCGCGGCTTGGGCCAGGGCCGGGGGAAGAAGCAGTCGGCCCGGCTGAGGCTTGCCGGCTTGAACAGCCGTTCCAGGGCCAGCCAGGCCCCGGCCTGGATCATGCGCACGTTGTCCACCCCGGCCAGGGCCGCTCGCCTGAGCACCCGCCGCGCCGAGGGCCAGCCGTGGTCCAGGCCCACCAGGTTCAACTCCGGATGGGCCCGGGCGCGGCGGATCAAAACCTCGCCGTTGCCGCAGCCGATCTCCAACTCCAAGGGCGCGCTGCGGCCGAACAGCACCGGCCAGTCCAGGGGCCGGGGCAGGTTCTTCCAGGGCACCAAAGGCTTGATGGACAAGTAGGGCGCGGTCATTACAAAAGTCTAGCAGAGCGGCGACGCTGGCGCTAAGCGTCTTCCAAGGTGTGCCGGTGGCGCATGTAGGCGCCCATGGCGGTTATGTAGACCAGGAAGATGATCGCCGCCACCGCCGAGGGCACCGCGGCCTTCTCACCGCCCAGGGCCAGGGCCATGCCGCCGGAAAGACCCAGGTTCTTCACCGTGGTCAACAGGGTCAGGGAGATGGCTTTTTCCAAGACGCTGCCCAGCCGGCGCGAGAGCCAATACACCACCGCACCCAGGACGAAATAGCACAAGACCATGACCAGGGCGGTGCTCCAGATCAGGTCCAGCTCGTCAAAGAAGACCTGCCGGTTCAGCCCGACCATGATGTAGAAGACCAGGAAAAAAAGCCCCTTGATCACATCGCCCTTGACCGGGTCCAGAAAGCGCTGCCAGCCGGCCCAGAGACACAGGCGCGATACCGCCAGCGGTATGATGATCACGATGACGATGTGCAGCACCACCTCCCAGGTGTTCACCGTGATATGCCCCCCCAGGAATAAATTCAGGATGATGGGGGTCATGAACAAAGAGGCCAAATAGGCGCCCAGCACGGTGCTCAGGGCGTGAGTGACGTCGCCCTTCATGGAGTAGGTGAAGGCGATCACCGCCGTGGCCGGGGGCGTGGCCGCCATGAACACGAAACCGGCCTGGAAGTGAGGGTCGTCCAGGAGCAGGCGGCTCAGGCCGATGGTCACCGCGCCCAGCACCACAAAGCTGAGCACCGTGCCCTCCAGGCCGGCCCTGAGCATGGCCACCGGTTGCGTGAATATCTTGTTGGGCACCCCCAGGGTGGAGAGGAAGATCACCACCGCCAGGGCGGGCAGCACCGTGAAGGTGAGCGGCCTGGCCAGATCCGGCCAGACCAGGCCCAAGAACAGGGCCAGGCCGATCAAAAATTCCTGGGAGCGCAGCAGCTTGACTAGGTGCACCGGGCTATTCCGTAAACCGGGTGATGTAGGCCTTCATGAAGGCGGGCAGGTCGTCGGGCTTGCGGCTGGTGACTAGGTTGCCGTCGATGACCACCTCCGCGTCCTGCCACAGGGCGCCGGCGTTGATCATGTCGTCTTTGATGGCGAAGAAGCTGGTGCATTTTTTGCCCGCCAGCACCCCGGCCGAAACCAGCATCCAGCCGGCGTGGCAGATGGCGGCCACCGGCTTATCCTGATTGAAGATGTCGCGCACCAGCTTGACCAGCAACTCGTCGCGGCGCATGATATCCGGCGCGTAGCCGCCGGGGATCACCAGGCCGTCGAAGTCATCGGCGCTCACCTCCTTTACCGCCAGGTCGGAGTTGGCGGTCAGCCCCAGCTTGCTGTGAAAGGTGGCCGGCGCGCTCGTGGCTACCACCTGCACCCGGGCCCCGGCCTCCTGCAGACGGTAGTAGGGATAGATCAGTTCGTACTCGTTGAACATGTTGTCAATGATGATGGCGATGGTCTTGCCGGCCAGTTCCATGGGGACCTCCCTGAGGATGGGGGGTTAGTTTACCTACTTAATCAAGATGGGCGTTGGCGGCGGCCAAGTCAATGGCCGGCTGCGGCGTTTTATAGGAAGAAAAAAGAGAAGAGGTTGATAAGGGTAAGAAAATAACCCCTTGGGGATTGCGTTGCTGGGTTGGCGCGGCGCGTGGGGGTTCAAATGTAAGCCCGGTCAGCCGTTCAAGCGGAAGGCTTATGTGGTTCTCAGTCAGACCGAGCCAGTTTCCCAGGGGTCGGCAAAGTAGGTCTGGAGCATCCGGCGCCCGCATGCCTCTGATGCAGTCAGGCATCGGCATCTGCCGCTTTTTTACTTAACCAACTCTTTCCCAACTATCAGCGACCCTTGCGCATCCCTACAGCCTCACTTGTCCTTGCTGAACAACGGGGCATTTGCAAAAAAATGCCTTCCCGCTATGCGCCGGCGCTTTGGGTGCTTATCATATTAATGATAGACAATGAATTAACCCAGCCAAGGGAGTGAGCGGTTATGTATTCCGATGTGGTCAAGGATCATTTCATGAACCCACGCAACGTGGGCGAGATCGAAGAGGCCGACGGCAAGGGCGAGGTGGGCAACCCGGTCTGCGGCGACATGATGAGCGTCTATATCAAGGTCAAAGATGACGTACTCGACGACGTCAAGTTCAAGACCTTCGGCTGCGGAGCGGCCATCGCGGTAAGCTCCATGGTCACCGAGATGGCCAAAGGCAAGAAGGTGGAGGACGCCTTGAACATCACCAACCGCGACGTGGCCGCCGCCCTGGGCGGGCTGCCCAAGAACAAGCTGCACTGCTCCAACCTGGGGGCCGACGCCTTGCATATGGCCCTCACCGACTATCTGGACCGCAAGGCGGGCAAGCCGCCCCGGGAAAAGAGCCCCAGCGAGGAACTGGCCGGCATGCACGCCGACCACGGTCACGGCCACGCGCCGGGCGAGAAGTGTTACTGCCCCTATTGCGACATCGAGGTAGCGGACGAGGCGCCGTTTTGCACCAACTGCGGACAGGAAGTCGAGCACGAAGAGCATTAGGAGATAGCCCAGATGGCACCCATTTACTTTGACTCTCTGGCCGGCACCCCGCTGCACCCGGAAGTGCAGCGGGTCATGACCGAGTACTTGCAGAGCACCTACGGCAACCCCTCCAGTCAGCACCAGGTGGGCGACGCGGCAGCCGAGGCCCTGGACATTGCCCGTGAGCAGGTGGCCGGCCTGATCGGGGCCGAGCCGCGGGAAGTGGTCTTCTGCTCCGGGGGTACGGAAAGCATTAACCACGCCATCAAGGGCGTGGCCTGGGCCCAGGAGAAAAAGGGCCGCCACATCATCACCAGCAATATCGAGCACAACGCGGTGCTGCGGACGCTGAGGGCTCTCAAGCTCAAGGACTGGCGGGTTACTTCCCTGGACGTGGACCACTACGGGACCGTGGACCCGGCCGCGGTGGCCGAGGCCATCAGCGATGAGACCGTGCTGATCTCAGTGATGCTGGCCAACAACGAGATCGGCACCATCGAGCCGATACGCGAGATCGCCGAGATCGCCCAAGCTCATAAGATACCCATGCACACCGATGCGGTCTGCGCCGCTGGTGTAATCCCGGTGGACGTCAAGGATCTGGGCGTGAACCTGCTGTCGATCGCGGCCAATCAGTTCCACGGCCCGGCCGGGGCCGGGGCGCTCTACATAAAACGGGGCACGCCGCTGTGGCCCTTGGTGGACGGCGGCGTGCAGGAGCACAACAAGCGGGCCGGCAGCCAAAACATGGTAGGCATCGTGGGCATGGGCAAGGCGGCCGAGCTGGCCACCGCCGAGATGGCCGCGCGGGTGGCCCACACCGGCCAGCTCAAGGAGCGGATGATCAAGGGGCTCAAGGAAGTCATCCCCCACATCATCATCAACGGCCACCCCAGCCAGAGTCTGCCCAACCTGGTCTCGGTCTCGGTCCGCTACATCGAGGGCGAGTCCATGATGATCATGCTTGACGAGGAGGGCATCTGCGTGGCCACCCGCTCGGCCTGCGCCGCCGGAGCCCTGCAAGCCTCCCACGTGCTGATCTCCATCGGCATGGACTTCGGCGACGCCCAGGGGACGTTAGTCTTGAGCTTCAACAGCATGAACACCTCAGAAGAGGTGGACGTGTTTCTGGCCAAGCTGCCGCCCATCGTGGAGCGGCTGAGAGCCATGAGCCCGGTGTGGCCGGGAGAAGCGGCTTAACCAAAGCTGTTTGAAAAACAAAAGCCGCGGCGTCCGT
>JANQFN010000061.1 GCA_028277825.1 Desulfarculaceae bacterium | reverse complement strand
CTGTCACCGGACGAGTCCCAGCCCCTGATGCGCCAGACCGCCCAGGCCGAGGCCCCGGCCACCCAGAAGCTGGTGCGTCTGTACAACCCGGGCCGCTTGCAGCACGCTTATGCCACCGACCCGGCCACGGTGCGCTCCTGGGAGGCCCAGGGCTTCATCCTGCAGGGTCCCATCGCCCGCCTCTGGTCCCAGGAACGCCAGGGTCTCAAGCCGCTGTGGGCCTTTTTGCACCAGGAGGGCTACACCATCCTGCAGACCAGCGCCAACCTGCCGCCCGGCTGCCGCTCCCTGGGCATCATGGGTTATGTGCGCGCTCAGGCCCAGGCCGGCGCCAGGCCTCTGGTGGGCCTGGCAGCCAACTTCCTCGAACCGCTCAGGGGGGGCATGTCGCCGGACATGCTCTATACCAGCGGCACCGCGCAGGTGGAGGAGGCCAAGCACGAGGGCTACAGCCAGGCCAAGACCGTGGGCTACGCCCTGCCGGTCAAACAGGCGCCTCTGAGCAAGCCGGTGCTCTACACCTGGTCCGGCTCCTGGCGGGGCGAGGGCTGGGGCCGTTTCTTTTTGGAGCGCCGGGGCCAGGTGCTCTACATGTTCTGGTACTACGCCAACCTCAAGGGGCCGCATTTCTATGGACGCTATCAGCTTGATCCCGGCGGCAGAAGCGCTCAGGGCATCGCGGTGAGCGGCAAGGGCAACCAGGCCCGCTACTACCGCCATCGCCTGGACTTCGACCTGGGGGCCCGCTCCGGCCCCCGCGTGCGCCTGACCTCCTGGCGTTTGGCCGCGCCCTTGGACGATGGACGTTTGGTGGTGTTCAAAAACCCCCGGCCCATCCGCACCGAGCTGATCAAGTCCTCCCAGAGCATCCCCAGCCAGGAGGCCTCCTTGCTCAGCCGCTCCCGCTCCAGGCCGGACCCCAGGGTGGTTTACGACAAGGCCCTGGCCCAGGCCCGCGCCCAGGGCCGCCTGTTGGAACGCTGAGCCCGGTGACAGGCGATCCAGGGCAGGCCAAGGCAGAACTGCGCAGGGAATTGAGCGCCCGCTGGAGCGAGTTCTGGCCTGGAGCCGGCCAAAAGGGACGTCCCCCGCTGTTCGCTGGCAGCGGCAAGGCGGCAGAGCGCCTGCGCCGTCTGCCCCTGTGGCGCCTGGCCCGGACGGTGGCGGTGATGCCCGAACCCTCCCTTTTACAGGTGCGGGTGAATACCCTGGCCGACAACAAGACCCTGATCGCAGCCACGCCCAGCCTCAAACAAGGCCTGGTGCGCCTCACTCCGGGCCAGGTGCCGGTTGCCCAGCGCAGCCGGGAACTCAGGGGCTGGTCCTTGGCTGGGGCGGGCAGCGTGCTGCGTTTCCCCGAGGCCCGCCTGTCCCGGGTGGATTTGCTGCTGGGTGCGGTGCTGGCCGTGGACCGCCAAGGGCGCACCCTGGGTGACGGACGCGGCCTGTTTGATCTGACCTACGCCATCCTGAGACAACTGGGCGCCATGGACGCCAAGACGCCGGTGGTGGTGCTGGCAGCCTCTGAGCAGGTGGTGGAGCAAGTGCCTGTACAGGCTTGGGATGTGGCCGCGGACTGGATCGTCACACCGAATGAGGTGCTGCCGGTTGAAAATGCTCTTAAGCCTGATTCAGGCCTGGACCACCTGCCTGAGCGTCTGGCCCGCTTGCCCCTGGTGCAGGCGGTGCGCGGCGGGTGGGATGAATAGGCGATTGTCTAAAAAAGTTAAAAAAAGAGGTTTGGTAAGGGAAAGTCCAACATGGCAGCCGGTGCTGCTAAGTGGGTTTGAGTGAGTGACTTTCAGCCGCCACCCTTATAGTCTCTGCTAAGCGGTGTTCCAACCGTGCTGTGAAGCCTCCCGCATCTATTAATGATCCTTAGGTGCAGCGGCCATGAACCGCGCCTTGTATTGCGTGATGCCTATATTAGCTGCGTCCCGCCCAGCCGCGACACTATGACATGTCACGCGTGGCAGGATCTTCCTTTACCCACCTCTTTATCTTCTGGGGGAAAATTTAACGGCAAAGTTTGCACCTGGGATTTGCAGGGCTCTCACTTGCCGGCTGCCTTGCGCCGCCAGCCCCGGGGCAACTCCGAGCCCGGTTCGAACGCCAATCCCACCTTGAACTCGCCGCCGGGTCGCTCCAGGTCTCGGTTGATCCAAACCACCTGGGAGGTCAGATGCCAGGTCGCCTCCGCTGATGGGTGTAGGCTCAGGCGCAGGGGATATCGTTCCGGCTCTTCCAGGCAACGATGCATATGAAAACCATCCACCTTCAAAAAGGACAACTCCAGGCAGCAACCCTCATGGGTCAGGTTGACCACCTTGCCCGGGTGGGGCCGGGTTTGGGCTTTGCCGTAGGGGCCCAATACGCAAAAAACGGCTGGAAGTTTTACATCCACCCGTAAGAAATATCGCCGCTCTTTTTTATGGGTCCACATCCTCATGGCGCGCACGTCGGCCTCCAGGCGCGGACCCTGGTATTAATATGCACTCTCAAAAAGAAAAAATGAAGCATTTTCTTAACATTCCAGCGTTGTAGCTTCTGCGGCCAGGGCCTATACTTCATTAGCCCCAACTCTGGAGCCCTAAATGCCCCCAAGCGCCCCTTTTGACGCCTTGAAAATCCTGTTTGTCTCGGCCGAGGCATCCCCCCTGGCCCAGACCGGCGGGTTGGGCCAGGTCTGCGGCAGCCTGCCCCCGGCCCTGGCCGAATTGGGGGCCCAGATTACCCTGGTCATGCCCCTGTACCAAAGCGTGGACCGCCAGGCGCACGGTCTGGTGCCGGCCGGCTTGGAGTTCGATGTGGCCTTGGGCGGCGAGATCCTGCCGGCCCGGGTGTGGCGCGGGCGGCTGCAAAATTGTGAAGTGTTTCTGCTGCACAACCCGGAGTTGTTCGATCGGCCAGGGCTCTACGGCGATGCCAGTGGCGACTACCCGGACAACGCCCTGCGCTTCGCCTTTTTGTGCCGGGGGGTGGTGGAACTGGCCAAAGCATTGGAACTGGATGCGCAAGTGGTGCATTGCCATGACTGGCAAAGCGCCCTTTTGCCGGCCTATTTGACCACGCGGCCTTTTGATTTGGGCCCCCTGCAAGGCGCGGCTTCGCTGCTGACCATCCACAACCTGGCCTATCAGGGCCGCTTTGACGCTGACCAGTACCGCCTCAGCGGCCTGCCCCGCTCTTTCAACACCGTGGAAGGGGCCGAGTTTTGGGGAGACTTTTCCTTTCTCAAGGCCGGGCTGGTAAGCGCAGACGCCATCAACACGGTGAGCCCCAGCTACGCTCAGGAAATTCAGACCCCTGGCGGCGGCCAGGGCCTGGACGGGGTGCTGGCCTCCCGCCGGGCTGATTTGCACGGCATCCTCAACGGGGTGGACTACGCGGTCTGGTCGCCCGAGGTTGACCCTTGGCTGCCGGTCAATTATTCGGCCCACGACCTGTCAGGCAGGACTGAGTGCCGCCGGGCCCTGCTGCAAGCCTTTGGCCTGGAGCCGGCTTTGGCGGACGTCCCTGTGTTTGGTTTCATCGGCCGCATCACCGACCAGAAAGGCGTTGACCTGATCGCCCGGGCCGCGCCCGGAATCCTGGGAAAAGGCGTCCGACTGACCGTCCTGGGCACCGGCGAGCCCGGTCTGGAACGGGCCCTGGGCGAGATCGCGGCTGACTGGCCGGGCAAGATGGGGCTTAAGCTGACCTACAGCGAGGAACTGGCCCACCTGCTGCAAGGCGGCAGCGACATCATGCTCATGCCCAGCCAGTTCGAGCCCTGCGGCCTGAACCAGCTTTATGCCCTGCGCTACGGCAGCGTGCCCCTGGTGCACGCCACCGGCGGGCTCAAGGACACGGTGACACCCTATGACCCGGACAGCGGCCGGGGCATTGGCTTTATCTTTGCCCCTTACGAGCTGGGCGCCTTTGAACAAGCCATCGCGCAGGCCTGGCAGATATGGAAACAGCCGGAGCAATGGCAAAGACTCATGGCCAGTGGCATGGCCCAGGATTTTTCCTGGCAGGCCAGCGCGCGCCAGTACTTGCGGCTCTATGAAAAATTGGCCCCGGGAAAAAACCCCTGAGACGCCAACGGG
>JANQFN010000580.1 GCA_028277825.1 Desulfarculaceae bacterium | reverse complement strand
AGAGAGTTCAACCGCCGGCTGGGTTTTGCACGGAAAGACGATTTTCTGCCGAAAAGACTGACTCATGAACCCCATAACGAAGGGATCGGCGAGGGCAACATGGTCCCTTTGGATCAAATGCTCGATGAGTATTACCGACTGAGGAGTTGGACTGACCAGGGACTTCCCACCGCGGAAAAATTGCGGGAGTTGGGCATTGCATGATCCGGGTTTCCATAAGATTGGCCGGCCTGTTGAGAAATGCCTACAAAAAATCTCCCTCAGCAGAAGGTGAAGAAGTGGATCTGCCCCCCAAAGCCCGCGTGGTCGACCTTTTGGACCATTACCTGATCCCTCATGAAAAAGCGCACTTGATAGTAGTCAACCGGCGCCGGGCAACCTTGGCCACGATTTTGAGCCACGGTGATGAAGTTAGGATCCTGCCGTTGGCCGGTGGAGGATAGAGCTTGGGTAATGAAAAATCCCGCCGCAAGCAGCGGGGTATCAAGAGCAGAATCTCAGCTTTGTAGCGCGGCAGGCCGCGGGGCACCCCCTCCCATGGGGGTTCAAGCGATCACAATATCTCAAAGGAGAAAAAAATGGTCACCTACTATTCCGAGGCATGGGTTGCGGCGTGTGTTGACAACCTGAACAATTCCGAGAAGCATTTGAAAAAAGCCAAAAAACTCAATGGCAAATTTTGCTTCCGGGTTTGGGACGGACCCGACGGCAAAGATCGGATGGCCACCTGGGAGTTTGCAAACGGCAAGTGCACAAAATACACTTTTGAAATTCAGCCGGCGCCCTGGACCGAGTTGCGTGATTCTGCATACGATCCCATTTATGTGACCCGTTTTTCCTGTCCCTTCAACATGATGGCCAAGCTCAACAAGGGGGAGATGAGTCCGCTCAAGGCCCTGGCCTCGCCCGATTACCAGGTGGAGGGCAAAAAGACCATGCTGTTCAAAATGATGCAGTCCTTAAACTCCTGGAACGAGCACAACGCCATGATTGAGTGCGACTACGACTTTACCCAGACCGATGAAACGGGCAACGCGGTGTAAACGGTCCTCACCCGGGCGTGGCGGGCTATTGGCACCCGTGTCTTTGACCCAAAGGGATAAGGTTCAATGCGAGACAGCGATAAAACCATCGTGCAGATTTTCTGGTCAAGGGTCCAGGAAAAGGGAGACCAGCCGCTTTTCATTTATCATCAGGAAGGCGATTTTCCCCCTTTTACCCATGAGGGCAAACTCAGGAAAATGAGTTGGAATCAGGTGGGGGCCAAAGTAAAACAGATCGGTATGGGGCTCATGGCCTTGGGAGCCGCCAAGGGCGACAAGATATCCATCATGGCCACCACCAGCCCTGAATGGGTGATGGTTGACCTGGCGCTTCTTTCCATTGGAGGTGAAACCGGAAGCATTTATCCCAACAACTTGCCTTCTCAGGCCCAGTACATCATAAACGATTTAGGTTCCCGCTTTGTGTTTGTGGAGGGTGAACAAAGACGGGACGGACTTGTCAAACTCAAAGAGCAAAGTCCTCAACTGGAAAAAATAATCACCATCAATTGCAGTGCCGGTCCCGACCCAATGTGCATTTCGCTTCAGGACCTCATCGCCCTGGGCCGGGAAAACCAGAGTGAGCTCTCCGCTTCTTTCGAAGAGGCGGTCACGGCCGGAAAGCTAAGTGACATTGCCTCCTACATCTACACTTCCGGCACCACCGGGGTCCCCAAGGGCGCGGTGCACACCCACGAGTCCCTAACCTACACCGTCTGCACCGGCGCGGCTTGGATGCCCATCCAGCCCGGCTGGATCGACTTGTCATTTTTGCCCATGGCCCATATTTTTGAGCAGTTCGCCGGACCCTTCCTGGACATCTATCGCGGAGATGTACTAATAGCCTTTGCCCGCGAGCTGGACACAGTCGCTCAGGACTTCACTTTTGTCAAACCTCATTACACCAGAACTCCTCCGCGGCTTCTGGAAAAGGTTTACTCCACCGTCTGGAGCAAGACGGACGTCTTGGCGGACTTGTCGCCGGATGGTTTTCAAGAGGCCCTTGCAACGGCTCGTCTGGTGAGGGTGGAGGGTGCGCTGGAGGGAAAAGAGGTTTCCGAAGATAGCCGGCGCAAGCTGGAGAATCTTGACGAACACAACTTTGCTCACATCAGGCAATTGGTCTTTGGGGGCAACCTGCAATTTTTTGTCTCCGGAGGTGCTCCTCTGTCAGAGGAGATCAATGAGTTCTTCTGGAAAATCGGCCTGCCTGTATATGAACTGTATGGCATGACCGAAACCGGTGGGGCCACCACCAACGTTCCCGAACATGTCCGGCTGGGCACGGTGGGACGGAGTTGGCCTGGCGATGCCTGGCCAGGGGGAGGCGGCCAGACCAGGCTCTCTCAAGAGGGCGAGATCCTTATGAAAGGCCCCAACGTGATGATTGGTTATTATAATAAGCCCGAGGAAACCGCCGAATCCCTCAAAGAGGGCTGGATGCATTCCGGTGATGTAGCCGAGGTGGATGATGGGGGTTATTTTACAATCACCGACCGCATCAAGGATATACTCATCACGGCCGGCGGCAAGAACGTGGCCCCGGCGGGGATTGAAGCCCTAATAAAGGAGGAACCGCTTGTCAGCCAAGTGGTGGTGTACGGCGACCGGAAAAAGTATTTGACCGCCTTGATTACCCTGGATGAGGAAGAACTGGAAGAAAGGGCCAAGCAACTGGGGATCAAGGGTGGTTACCAGGAACTGACCTCTCATCCTGCCATGGAGGAGGAGGTGGCGAGAATTGTCCGGCGCAAAAATGATAACCTGGCCCGGTTTGAGACTATCAAGAATTTTGTCATCCTAGACCACGATTTATCCATTGAGGCCGGCGATCTTACTCCCACCCTGAAAGTTAAGAGAAAAGAGATTTTCAAAAAGTACGGAAGCCTGATGGAAGGCCTCTATGCGGAGTAAGGTTTCATGGCACCATAAACCCAGGGCCCGGCTTATAGTTCACTTCACGGGCGTCGATTTCAACACTGCAGCTTGCGCAGGTCGCCACCGGCTCAATTCTTTGGCCGCACGGTTTATGAAAGAGAAATAAGGGTGGGCCTTTCCCCTTAGTGAGCCAACGGTCCCCCCAACGGATGAGCATTAGGATCATGGGGTATAGGTCCAGGCCTTGCTCGGTGAGATTGTATTCGAAACGCTTCGGCCTGTCCTGATAAGGCAGACGGTTGAAAATGCCGTTGTCTACCATTTTGAGTAAACGGTTGCTGAG